>NZ_JBYCCT010000021.1:0-25160 GCF_057473865.1 Coleofasciculus sp. H7-1 | reverse complement strand
GAAACCCAACAAATGTTATGTTTTGTTGGGTTTCGTTCCTCAACCCAACCTACAATGATTGTTAACTCTTCATTTTTAATTTTTAATTTTTAATTTTTAATTTAAAACGAGTGCCCGGTTTTCTGTTTGATATATTCCAAAATTTTTTGATAGCAATCCGGGTCATTCTGCTTGTTGATGATGATAGGAATGGCACTATTCGGCAACCAAAACGTGAGTCTACCGTTAGAAGAATAGGAAAAGCTACTGATGCGGTTGAGATCGACTACATATTCATTCCGCTCATAACTAACTTTGATCCAAGACGCTGCCAGTGAGTGGAAGCTAACTTGTTGGATATAGTCCATCACTTGTTGATAGCCATCCGGGTTACTTTGACGGTTGATAATAATTGGGATGGCACTATCAGGCAACCAAAAAGTTACCTTACCGTTCGGGGTGCAAGCAAAGGCACTGATGCGGTCAAGATCGATTACATATTCATTTCGCTCATAACTAACTTTGATCCAATACGCCACATGACCTCCTCACATAAAGGTGAGTTCTGGCACTGACAACGCTCCCCCGCGCAAGTGGTTGTTGGAAAGCAGGACGTGAAGCGATCGCCTTCCGTCCTGCTGTAACTGCCAGCAACGGTTAAGATACCTCAGCGGCTTGGAGGGTCGTCGCATCTTCCTGGGTAGGCTGTGAGGAGTCAGAACGGGCGAGTCTGGGGTCAAGCTGTGCTAATGCCGCTTGAATTAATCCCTGGAACATCGGGTGGGGATTACTGGGTCGAGAGCTAAATTCCGGGTGGAATTGGGTGGCAATAAAGAAGGGATGGTTGGGTAGTTCAATAATTTCCACTAACCGCCCATCCGGCGAGGTGCCGCTGATCGCATAGCCGGTTTCTAAAAACAGGTTGCGATAAGCATTATTAAACTCATACCGATGCCGATGCCGTTCGTAAACCACTTCTTCTTGATATAGCCGGAAGGCTAGAGTATTGGGCGCTAAACGACAAGCATATAGCCCCAGGCGCATCGTGCCGCCCAAATCTACAACATCTTGCTGTTCCGGCAACAGGTTGATCACCGGATTCGCTCCATTCGGGGCAAATTCAGCACTATTAGCATCTTCCAATCCGGCGATGTGTCGCGCCCACTCAATCACCGAACATTGCATTCCCAGACACAAACCGAGGAAGGGGATCTGGTTTTTACGGGCGTATTCAATCGCCGCAATTTTGCCATCGACACCGCGAACGCCGAAACCTCCGGGTACCACAATGCCGTCAGCACCAGCCAGGTAAGTTTCGGCACTGTCCGATTCAATGGTTTCCGAGCTAACCCAACGGAGGTTGAGGTCACAATTCATGGCGATCGCTGCATGGCGCAAAGCTTCCACTACTGAGAGATAGGCATCCGTTAACCTTACATATTTACCAACGATGGCAATCTCTATCCGGTGAGTTGGATGATATAGGCGATCTACCAAGATTTTCCACTGGCTCAAGTTGGGTTGGCGTTGCTCTAGTTGCAGCAAGTCCAGGGTTTGCTGCGCCAGTCCTTCCCGTTCTAACATTAGCGGCACTTCGTAGATACTTTTGGCATCTTGGGCTGTAATCACGCACTCGACGGGAACATCGCAGAACTCTGAGATTTTTTCTTTGAGTCCTGGGTGCAGAGGGCGATCGCATCTACAAACTAAAATATCCGGTTGAATCCCGATCGACCGCAATTCTTTCACCGAGTGCTGCGTCGGTTTCGTTTTCATCTCCCCAGCTGAGGGAATCCACGGCATCAGGGTTACGTGCATATACAGCACGTTATGACGCCCCACATCTTTACGGAACTGACGAATTGCTTCCAAAAATGGCAGCGATTCAATATCGCCCACCGTGCCGCCAATTTCCGTAATCACCACATCCGGGTTGGTATTTTTGGCAACTCTCTGGATGCGATCTTTGATTTCATTCGTAATATGGGGAATTACCTGCACCGTGCCCCCCATATAATCGCCACGACGCTCTTTATTGAGTACCGCTTGGTAAATCGAGCCGGTAGTGACGCTATTGAGCCGAGACATGGACGTATCGGTGAAGCGTTCGTAGTGCCCCAAGTCCAAATCCGTCTCGGCACCATCTGCCGTTACGAACACTTCTCCGTGCTGAAAAGGACTCATCGTCCCCGGATCGACGTTAATATACGGATCTAATTTCAGGATAGAAACCGAATAGCCACGCGACTTCAGCAAGCGTCCTAAACTTGCTGCTACAATTCCCTTGCCGATACTGGAAACCACGCCGCCGGTGACAAAGACAAACTTAGTCATAAAATGCTTAAAAGAAGAGCCATGTCGGCAACCCACCCCGTTAATTGTGCCACAGTCTTAACGAGTTGTTCGTTGCTTGTTGTTTGCAGTCCGCGATCGGTGGTCGTTGGTTTGTAAAACCCTGGCAGAGTGGCTGTGTTGGCTGCCTTATCACCTATCCTATAGAAACGATAGCAGGGCGAACAGTCACTCTTGCGATCGCAAGATAAACCTTCTAACCCCTCAAAGGACTGACGAGACGGACAATTGGCACGCTTGGGCGATCGCGCTTTCGCTAGGGTTTAACCCCCGACTGACACTTTTTTTGGCTGAGCCTTGAGTGTCTACCGACTTCGCTGCTAGCATTCTGGTATTAGCACTTTGCCATTTCCCGGAAGTTAGACGAAATGGATAGCTTCTTTCCTTTCAATGCCATCAATCGCGCTCGTTTTCCTGCTAATTAATTCTAAACTACTGATACCTGACACTGCTTCGACATCTGTAAATTGATAAATAATTAAAAATACTATTAACTGGATAATCGGTGGGCTAAAAAACTAAACATGGCTAAATTTTACGATGAATTAAATCAAAATCTCCGGGACTTTATTCAGGAGCAGAAAATCTTTTTTACCGCGACTGCACCTAAGGAAGGTCGGATTAATTTGTCGCCTAAAGGAGTAGATACCTTCCGCTGTATTGATAATCATACAGTGGCTTACCTTGATTTAACCGGGAGTGGCAACGAAACCTCCGCCCATTTACATGAACCTGAAAATGGACGGATGACGATCATGTTTTGCAGCTTCTCTGAAAAGCCTTTGATTCTTCGTTTATACGGTCAAGGAAAAGTAATTTTGCCAAGGCATGAAACTTGGGAAAAATTTTATTCATTTTTCACGCCAATCTTAGGAGAACGTCATATCGTGGTACTTCAGATAAATTCAGTACAAACTTCATGCGGGTATGGCGTACCTATTTATGAAATGAAAGAAGAAAGAAAAACAATTAGAGAATGGGGTGAAAAAAAAGGAAGCCAGGGAATTTTTGATTATTGGTGTGAAAAGAATCGAAAGAGTATCGATGGACTCCCAACAAAACTTTTAGAAGATTAAAGAAACTTTTTCGCTAATTTTATCCTCTAATTGATGTAATGAACTGGGATTTAAAATGAGAAACATCCTGGGATTGGCTGTATTAGGGGTGGTTATGGCAGCACCAGCATCGGCAAAACAATCTCTTTACGTTTCCTATCCTCCCGCTAGCCATAAAACCACATCTGACCGAATTTTCTTAATTGGCACGGCTCCACCGCCAGGAAAAGTGTTGGTGAACGGGAAGGCGATCGCGCGGAGCAAACAGGGGCATTTTGCTCCCAGTTTTCCGTTAAAGCCGGGAGATAACCTATTTACAGTGAGTTATCAAGGTCAAGCCGTCAAACTTAAAGTTACGCGGACTTCTACCCAACCTGAGCCACCGCAGGGGTTGGCATTTGCCAAAGATTCCCTAACTCCATCGGCGGATCTCGCCCGACTTCCGGGTGAGTTGCTGTGTTTCGGCGCGGTTGCTCCTGCTGACGCCAATGTTTCCGTAGATTTGGCGAATGAAACAATTCCGCTGACTAACCAGCAGCAGGTTGTACAGCTACCGGCGAATTCTGCCGCCTTAACCGCACAAAATCAGCCGTATGCTGTAGCTGGGGCAGGACACTACCTGGGTTGTGCAGCGGCGGCGGCGGCGGCTGATTTGGGTCGTCCCCAGTTCAAAGTAGAAAAAAATGGACAGATCGTGAGTCAGATGGGACCTGCGAAAGTTCAGATTCTGTCCCCGGCGCAGCTAGAGGTCGCTGAGGTGATTGTTGATGCCGGTGTCGCCAGAACCGGGCCAAGTACGGATTATTCTCGCCTGACGCCGCTGCCGAAAAGTACGCGAGCCTCGGTGACAGGTCGGGACGGGGAATGGGTGCGCTTGGACTATGGCGGCTGGATTAATAGTAAGGAACTTCAAATTGTCAAGGGTTCGGTGCCACCGCGATCGCTGATTCGCAGTATTCGCGCTCGTAAGATTCCCGGTGCCACAGAAGTCATTTTTCCCTTACAAGTGCCGGTACCGCTAATTGTGCAGCAGAGCGATCGCACGCTGACATTAACGCTATATAACACGACGGCGCAAACGGACATCATTCGCCTCGACCCCGATCCCGTCATTTCCCGCCTGGATTGGCAACAGGTCGCGCCAGGAACCGTGCAATATACTTTTAATCTCAAATCCGCGCAGCAATGGGGCTATACGGTGAGATACGAAGGCACGAGCCTGATTTTATCTCTGCGCCATCCTCCTCGTCTCACTTCTGGCCCCTCCGTTCTCCGTTCTCAGTCTTCCAACAAGCCTTTATCTGGGATCAAAATTGTTCTCGATCCCGGACATGGCGGTGAAGACAGCGGTGCCGGGGGGCCAACTGGCTATCCCGAAAAAGAGGTGACGCTAACCATGTCGAAGCTGATCGCCAATCAGCTGATTGCACGGGGTGCCACGGTGTACCTGACGCGGGAGGTAGATAAGGCGGTGTCGCTGCCAGAACGGGTGGCAATCATTGACGCAGTGAAACCGGCAATTTCACTTTCAATTCACTACAATTCCCTCCCCGATGAAGGAGATGCCCAGAATACGCAGGGTTTTGGGACTTTTTGGTATCATCCCCAAGCCCACAGCTTAGCGATGTTTATCCATAACTACATCGTGACCCAGGCGGGGCGTCCTTCCTACGGCGTCTTTTGGGATAACTTAGCCCTAGCGCGTCCTGCTACTGCACCCTCTGTATTGCTAGAACTGGGTTTTATGAGCAATCCAGAAGAATTTGAATGGGTGGTAAATCCGCAAGCGCAGCAGAAAATGGCGGCAGCGATCGCAGAAGGCGTTACCCAATGGTTCAAAGTCGCTCAATAAATACTCCTTTCGGCAGTAGACTCGCCTTGGGCATTCCCTTTGCCATAATTTGGGCAATGAATTCTCATCCCAGCAATACAGATTAAATGACTAATCGGAAGTCTTCGCTTCTGGGGCTTGTCTAACTTGCTCAATTGTCAACCCCAAAGCTTCTGCCACCTGTTCCACAGCCAACCCTAATGCCAATAACCGAGGCACTGCTTCTAACTTAGCTTTCATTTCACCTTCTTGCAGTCCTTCTTCTTTGGCTTCCTGCATAACATCTTGAAAATATCTAGTCTGCTTTAACTCACTGAATCCAAACATTGCTTCCATCTCCTGGCGAGTCATTTGTGGAAACTTATACAACACTATTGTCTCAATTAATTCTATGACTTGTCGCCTGACAGCTTCATCAGTAATTTCTTGACTGGCTTTGTTGAGTAGCTGCCTTGCAACATCAGCTGCTTTCTTTTTAGTTTCTACGACTAATTTCACCACGCCCAAACCAAGGGATTGATCTGCCGCTTCTCCTAATTCATCCAAATATATCCGCCTAACTCGCGGACTGGTCAGTAATTCTCGATACTGCGCTTGTACACCAGGATCTAGGCTTCTATTTTTAAATATTACTGCTCCCCGCCAATCGTTCGGTCGCTCATATTGAGAGAGGTATAAAAATATTTCGCCAAAAAAGCGCTGATAGAATCTGGGATCGCGTTGAAATTGTACTTCTACAAAATAAATGGGTTGATCGGCAGAATCGTCAGATGGTAGAAATAAACCATCGATGCGAAAGGCAGTTTGTTTGACTTCAACTGAGGTGAATTGATAGGTGTTGCCAGTTGAGGCAGGTTGACCAATCAATTCAAAGAAGATGCTGGGAAAGTTTTGAAATAGTTGATAGAAAATGCTGTCAGTTTTCACCTTTTCAGAGCCACTATTGGAAAAACAAATAGGGTAGGCACTGCCCACCCTATCGTGTCTACACAATAATTAAGCTGTTTGAGCAATGTGATAAGGACTGGTTAATTTATCCATCTGTTGCACTAACAGACTGAGGAATAAACCGACATCGGTGACGACGCCGACGGATTCGACAGAACCGCGATCGCTCAATTTGGTGACAACGGCTGGGTTAATATCTACACAAACCATCTTCACCCCTGCTGGTGTCATATTTCCCACCCCAATTGAGTGCAGCATTGAAGAGAGCATCAAAATCATGTCTGCACCTTGCAGCAGTTGAGAATACTCTTGCTGAGCTTTAATTAAGTCCATCTGAGTATCTGGTAGAGGACCATCATCGCGAATGGAACCGGCGAGGCAGAAGGGAATGCCATTGCGGACGCACTCATACATGACACCGCTGTTAATCACACCCTTTTCAACTGCTTTGGCAATACTGCCACAACGGCGGATAGTGTTAATTACTTTCAGGTGATGGCGGTGTCCCCCACGAACGGCGACGCCGCGTTTCATATCCACACCCAGCGAGGTTCCCAACATGGATTGCTCAATGTCGTGGACAGCGATCGCATTTCCTCCCAGCAATGCCTGCACATAACCTTGCCGAATCAGATGCGTCAGGTGTTCGCCGCCACCAGTATGAATCACCACAGGCCCTGCTGTCACCACCACTTTACCGCCAGCATCGCGGATTTTGCGAAGTTCCCAGGCAACTTGTTCCACCACCAATTCCACGCGGCGTTCGCTAGAAACCCCGGCAGACATAAAGCTGAATTCTTGGGTGTTGCGCTGTTCGCGGGATTCCGTCTTCCGTACCGTGCGGATACCGACGACATCAACCACCACCTGTTCGCCGACTTCTAAATCCCGTAGCAGTTTACACCGCGCTACCCGTCCGTTGGGAGTTTGGGTAATTGCGATCGCGCCATCCATGCGCTGATCTTGCACCCGTACCCACTCACCATTGATTCTGACTTCTGTGGGATAAATGGTGGACACATAGAAATCATCTGGAGCTACCCCAGCTTGGATGACATCTTCCAGCTTGGCATCGCGCTCATCTTGGGGCAAATTCACAGCACCCAAATCGATTAACTGCGACAAAATCGCTTCCATCACATCGTGGGAAGGAGCCGACACCTTCACCTCCGCTGAGGAAGTACTTTGCCGTTGCTCTCCCAAATTGAAGTTGAGAACCTGGAAGCTGCCCCCATTTTCTACCACTAAATCTAAAGCACGGTTGATTAAGCCTGAATCCAGCAAATGCCCTTCCAGCCGCATCGTCCGACTTTCCACCGAGACATTGGCATGGATTTCTTCTCGAACGGGTTCCGTCACCCGCAGCGTCAGGCACTTGGCAGCACCACCGGCTTTCAAAAATTCCGTCAGCGGCGTCTCGATAACTTGGAATCCCACATCGGCAAGGCATTTTTTGAGCGCTTCACTCGCCTTATTCATCACCACAACGCGGTCAATATTCACGGCGTTGCAGGCAAAGTTCACCGCATCCGTTTCCTCAATTGCAATCCGCTTCTCCGGCGCAACTCGCATTTCAATGACGCGGTTGGTATAGGAATCAAATGCGGGGGGATAATACAGTAAATAGCCGCCGCTCAAGGGACAGAAGCAGGTATCCAGGTGATAGAACCGCTCATCCATCAATCGCAGCGATAGCACTTCGATGTCGAGCCACTTTGCCAGAAACGGGTGAGAATCGAGTTCTGAGCGGAAGCCGTATCCCGCCCACAACCAGCGCCCTTCCCGCTCCAGCAGCGCATCACCCGCGCCTTCAAAAGGCAAGTCTTTGGGCAGTTCATGCACCTTATAGCCTTTTTCCTCGAACCATTGCTTGAAATAAGGCTCCTCACCCTGCCGCTCTTTATGGAAGAAGCGGCTCAGGACGACGGTATCTCCCAGAACCAGCCCAGCATTGGCTGTAAACACCATATCAGGCACACCGCGTTGGGGTGCAACCAAATCGACAAGGGCGTGTTCTTTGAGGATGTAGTGAAGCTTTTGCCATTGATCGACAGCGCGATCGCGCGAGGATTTGTGAATATTGCCCTCCATCCAGGGATTAATCACATAATCCACGTCGTAATGGTCGGGAGCGCACATGAGGAAGCGGATCGAGGAGGTCATAAAAGAATCTCAAGTGAAATAGACAAGGGCAAACTCTTATTGGATACAGACTTTCCATGCTCCAATTCTGTAGAACTTGTTACGAAATCTTTACCTCTTATTTGTAATAGCGAAAGTCAGCTCTAGAGGCTAATGTCTATTTTATTCCTTTACAACCCAAGAGACTTGACAAAAAATGATTAATGGGAAATATTTGACAGTTTGAGAGGAAATCGCTCCTAAGTTTAAGCAAGATTAACCACCAAGTCCCAAAGGCACTAAGTAAACACGAATTCTCTTAGTGTCTTTGCGCCTTAGTGGTTTAAAAAAGCACTAAGCGAACACTTGTGGCTAACGATCAATCTTCTATTAGGTATTAATTAGCACTTCGTCGATATTGCAACAAGGCGGGAGGCCAAGTAGCCTGGGCTAATAAGGGCTGTAAGTTTTTCGCAACGCGAGTGGCTAAAATCTGCTGTCCGGCTGCGTTTGGATGAATGATATCCTCCTGCCGATTTTTCGGGTCATCCACAATTCCTGTTAAAACTTGTGGAATTAAATAAGCCTGTGTATCTTTAGCAACACGCTGATAAAGTTCGTCATATTCATCTTCTATGTAGCCAAGATTGATTCCTAGCAGCACAACAATTGCTTTTTGTTGTTGAATAGATGTCACGATTTGTCGCAAATTCTGTTCTGTCTCTGTTTTGGGAATTTTTCGCAGAAAATCGTTTCCGCCTAATTCAACAATCACCAGCCAAGGTTCTGCCGCGATCGCATCTTTTTGTAAGCGACTCAACCCCATTGCAGTTGTATCGCCGCTAACACCGCGATTCAGTATTGGCAAACCCAACTGACGACTCAGCACACTAGGAAAAGCTTCTGTCTTGTCCACGCCATACCCAGAGGCGATGCTATCGCCTAAGACGATAACTTGCTTACCAGCACCCGCTTTGAGGTTTTTGACATCATCGAAATTGCTGCCGCAACTGGTAACAACCAGCAGGGAAGCAAACAGCAAACTAAAGAACCACATCCATCGGCGTTTTTTCATACAGTTTTCCAATTTAACTTAACGATATTGCAGAGGGTTGGCGGTAGGGGCGAAGCGATCGCGCGATCGCCTTTGCCACTTAACCCAATATTATTCATGCGAATGCTTCACCCTGTCGCAGGGAAGGGCGAAGCATTCGGGGACAAAATTTCTTGTCCACTCTGAAATATCTTCACCCGAATGCTTCGCCCCTACTACTACTTTGGGAGATTCAAGCATCGCACTCTCCTCTTGACACCAAAAATGTTCGTGGGTTTCCAATTGGTGGGGTTAAGAGTGATTATTTCTTATCATTCATCCGGCGCAAATGGCGGATGTGAAGACCCAGGCAAAAGAACCATAACAGCACAACTAATAGCACGCTAGGAGATATTTGCCCAACAGTATCGTACTGGATTGACTGTGGCTGATGCTGAATTTGAGTCTGAGCCTGTAGTTGTGGCTCAATAAAATTACCATGAAAGTTCTCTACCGCTTCCCGTTGCCGAACTTTATTTTTTTGATAGTCTGCAAACATCAAATTCACCCCATTTGTGGGTTAACGAGGTGAATTGTTTTTTTGGGCTTTTCCTCACGCACGTTCCCCAAGCGCAGCCGGAAATGTTTGTATAATGCGGGTTACAGGCTTGGGGAAGCTTGCTGGGTTGAGCTGCTAAAAGTTCTTAATATTTTCTTTGGATTTGAAGAATGGCAAGGAACATTGGCTGGGGAGAACCTGCTAAGAGTAATGCAATCAAATTGCTGGAAGCCTTGCTGTCTCTTGCGGATGGATGGGAGTTAGACGACTGTGAATTAAAGGCAGAAGTTGAGGTTAAGTGGGTTTCAGAAAATAAGCTGCGGGTGACAGGGAAAGTCAGGCAGAAACGGGGAAACCGGGAAGCAATAGTTGAAATCGGCACCACGAAGAAAGCTTTAGCCAAGCTGGTAGAGAAAGCCGGGAAAAGTTTAGAATTTCCAAAGCGTCAACAGGGAGAAGGCAGCAGCAGAGAAGACAAGGAAGCAGAGGCGGTTCAAACTGTTTTCGACTGCTTGAGAGAGTTGGGGGTGTTCGAGGAAGATCCCAAAAATACGAGAAAGAACCAAGGTTATTGGAAATTCACCCTGAAGCTGAAGCACCAAACAGCGACTTTGGCAGAGAATCTGGCAGAAATTCAGCTGAAGTGGAAGGAGCAAAACCCAGAAGAACCGTCACCGCCACCAACTAACATCAACTGGCGCGATATCTGCCACAAAATGCTGGAGGAACAGCTGAGGCGTTACCAATTCCGGCGACAGGCGACGGGAACGGGGTTGGGGCATGAGGTGAGTATTTATGTGCCACTAGGATTGGTGAAACCGACAACTCAGCCTCGACGGGGTGAGGAGTTTTGCCCATCCCCAGATGAGGGGCGGTTGCAATATCAGCTGAGTGAGAAGGAAATTGAGAAGCGGTTTGAAGCGGATGCGTTTCTTACTCAGGTGATTGAGGCGGGAGAGGGCAAGACGATTGCGATTATTGGGGAACCGGGGGCGGGGAAAAGTACGTGGTTAGAGCAAATTGCCCGTTATCTCAAGAAATCAGAAAATGTTTCCCGTTTGCCGATTTGCATTCATCTGGGGAGTTTGGATGGGAAAACCTTGGAAGAGTATTTACTCCAGGTTTGGCTCAAGGAGGCGCTGTCTCTTCAAGGAATGGTGGTATCAGCCCAGATGCAAACAGAGTTGATGCAGCTGTTTAACTCTCGTCAGGTGTGGTTGCTGCTGGATGGAGTGGATGAAATTCGGGTAGGGACGGATACATCCAGGGGGGTAAATTCGCCCCTACAAGGAATTGCCAATCAGCTGAGGGGTTGGGTGGCACAGGCGCAAACGGTGTTAACCTGTCGGCTGAATGTTTGGCAAGCGAACGATCGCGTAGTGCCGAATTGTGATATTTATCGCACCCTAGATTTTGACGATCCGCAGGTGGGGGAGTTTATTGGAGACTGGTTTGCTAGGGCGGGGAAACCCCGGTTAGGGAAGCAGTTACGGGAGAAGTTAGGGGAATCGGGGCGGGAACGGATTCGGGATTTGATTAGAAATCCGTTGCGGTTGGCGCTGTTGTGTCAAACCTGGGCGGTGAAGCAAGGGGAGTTGCCGAAGACGAAGGCGACGCTTTATCAGCGATTTCGAGAGGATTTCTATGAGTGGAAGCCACATCCATTGCTTACCGAAGACTTGGATAAGCAGAATGAGTTACATGAAGCATTAGGGAAGTTGGCGCGGGAAGCCATTGAGAAGAAGTTGCCACTACGGAAGAGATTTGCTTACAAGGTAATGGGTAAATCTCTGTTTAAGTTAGCGTGTGATGTTGGTTGGCTGAATGCGGTATATAAAGATGCAGAAACTGACGAGGATGTTTATGCGTTCTATCATCTGACGTTTCAGGAATATTTTGCAGCGCTGGCAATTGACGATTGGCAATGTTTCTTGACTCATGACAATGACAATCCTCAACCGTTACCGGGCAATATTTACCGCATTTTTGAGCCGCAGTGGAGAGAGGTGATTTTGCTATGGCTGGGGCGAGAGGATGTGGAAGGGGAGTATAAGGAAGAGTTTATCAAAGCTTTAGTACAGTTTGAGGATGGGTGCAGTGACTTTTATAGGTATCGAGCATATTTTCTAGCAGCAGCAGGTATTGCGGAGTTTGGGGATTGTAGACTTGCTGACATGATCGTGCAGCAACTCGTCGAGAAAGGTTTTGGATATTTCAGTATTTACACTCAGGAGTGGCGGACATTTCCTGAGCAAATTGAAGAGGAAGCTAAGGCAGCACTGAGAGAGAGCGATCGCTGCAAGGTAAGGAGTGCCCTAACTAACTTAGTCCACACTTGCCAATCTCACCATAGAAGCTCTTTCACCAGCAAATGGGGACAGAAGTTTTGCATCAGTGATGAAATTTGTATGAAAGCTGCTGTTATTTTATTGACCCTCTTTCCTGAAAACCCAGAGGCACTCATTGCCCTAAATCATTTAGAGCATACCAGTGAGGATGTTGGGGTTCAAAATCAAATCTGGCTATGTTGGAACAACGTCAACGATCTTATTGATCAGGAAAACAAGCTGTTCAACTGGAGTACAAAATCGCTTCAACAACAGGATAGGGATAAGAACCTTTCTTTGGATGTTTATCCGGCGTTCGCCGATGAGGAATATAGCATTGATAGTGCTATCAGTCTGGAAGAAGGTATCAAAGTTCTACTAAGGAAAATACACGCCCCCAAAGATGCAATAGCTTTGTGGCAAAATCTGGCAGAGCTAGAATTACTAGTGCTTAAAGCGGCATCTCAAGGAAGGTTTTTAACAGTGGTAATTACAGAATTTAAAACGTACTTATCTAATCTATTTGATGCTGATTTCCTTTGTAAGGAATGCTTTAAAATTCTCTGGAGTTACTACGCAAAAAATATATCTTATCCAGCTTTCTATCAGGCTTGGAACCCTACGTGTATCACCCTTCATCCGAAAAATCAAGAAACCACTGCTGTTGGTTATAACTCCTCCACGCAACGCCCCAACTTGGCTAATTTACCCCAACTTCTCAACGCTGCGATCGCTAACAACTCCACCCTCAACGACACCATTCACCTCATTTGCATTGATGGCAGCAAGTTTATCGATTGCGAAAACCCCACCCTTGACATTTACGATCGGCTGATGAGTCAAGGTTTCCCAGAACGTCAAAACGGCGAACCGGAAACCCTGCAACAGATGAAATTTTATTGGCATCAGCTGAGGCGTAAAAGCGATCGTCAGCTAGTTTTAGTTTTCTACGAAAGCACAGAAGAAGAAACACATCTGGGGTTTAGCGAGACATTTATTAATGCTTTAAGCACATTTGATGGCGCAATTTGTGTAGTGTGCGCTCAACCTTGTAATCTCCAAACCTTCTCTCCCAGTCAGCCGAATTTGATTGCAGATATTGTGGGTTGGATTAGAAAGAAGATAGTAGAAGATTAGAGGGCGTGTTATTATTAGAAAAAACTACTTCCTAAAATGATATATGACTGAAATTAGCCTAGACGAAAATAAACTTAAAGAACTGCTCAAGATAGCGATTCTTGAATTAGTTCAAGAGCAGAGAGAGGTATTTTCTGAGTTATTGGCAGAAGTCATAGAAGACATCGCTTTAGAAAAGGCTATCAAGGAAGGTGAAAATACTGAACCAGTCAGTCGAGAAGCAATTTTCAAAATTCTGGAACATCAAGGATGAACGTAGAGTTTAGAAAAAGCTTCGAGAAAGATTTGGGTAATATTCGTGACGAAGCATTACTTGAAAGAATTAAGGCGGTAATTGAAGAAGTAGAAATTGCTGAAAATCTGGTGGATGTGAGCAATCTTAAAAAACTCAAAGCTGACGGTGAGTATTACCGCATCAGAGTTGGAGATTACAGAATCGGTATTACAGTAGATGAAGATGTAATTGTTTTTGTTAGAGTCTTGCACAGGAAAGATGTTTACAGGTACTTTCCATAATTTGAGATATGAGTTTAATTCATTAACTACTCTGGTTTGAAGTAATAGGCGATCGCCTAAATATTACCTTACAATCCTTCTCACCAAATCAGCCTAATTTTATTGCAGATATTGTGGGTTGGATTAAAGAGAAGATGATGGAAGATTAGAGTGCGCGATCGCTATAATGTTTTCATAGCTTTTAACAGATTCCAAACAACACCATGACTGCTCAATTAATGGTTAAACCTTCCTCGTTGATGCACTCTGGCATTAAAATGAGAGAATTTGGTAATATTCATCTCTTCAGATTTACTAAAGAGTTACAGGCTCGTATGGAGGAACTGCTAGAAAGAAGAAAAGCCGATTTGCTCACTCCAGAGGAAGAAGCTGAATATACCGGAATCTGTGAATTAAACCGAATCTTTACCTTTATTAACGCTCAACTGGCAACTCAGGCTAAATGGTGCCCAATCAATCCCGACAACTGGTTCGACGACGAGCCAGATACCTCTGCGAATACTGCCACTCCCCAGAATACCTAAGTCCAGCTCACTTTACGCTCGATCATGTAATGCCGCAGTCTTTGGGAGGGTCAGATAACCCCGATAATCTCGCCCTAGCTTGCAGTCGCTGTAATGGTCGTCGCTACAACTTTATAACAGGAATAGACCCAGAAAATCAGCAAGAAATATCCCTATTTAATCCCCGTCATCGGCAGTGGAACGAACATTTTATATGGACAGCAGATGGGTTGAATATTTTAGGAATAACTCCCACAGGTAGAGCCACCTGCAATAGGCTTGACATGAATGATGAACGATATGATGAGGATGATTCTATTCGGAATGCGAGGCGCTTTTGGGTGCAGGGTGGTTGGCATCCCCCCAAGGAAGATCCGCGTCAAGAAGAGTAGCGATCGCGTTGTTGTCACTACAGAAAAACTTCTAAACGAGCTAAATAATTATTTGAGCGATCGCCCAAATATTACCTTACAATCCTTCTCACCAAATCAGCCTAATTTTATTGCAGATATTGTGTAGTTGGATTAAAGAGAAGATGATGGAAGATTAGAGTGCGCGATCGCTTCTTTTTAACCCGCTATTAATCTTCATCGATTTACTCAAGCTGCTTTTGGGTTGCCAAACCCGCGATAAAAGCCCCCAAAACCATTCCCGCCCACAAGCCGCTGCTGCTGCCTTGCATATAAGCTCCTGGCATCATCCAAGCTTGGCACGCTGTCTTGAATGCTGCGAATTGCAAAGTATGCTTTGTCATATTTTCGCAGCGATGGTTATCAGCCAGTAACTTAATTTGTACCCCCATGTAGGCACCAAAAAATCCCGATGCCAACGCCATGAAGGTACAAATTAAGATGCGCTTTTTGTGCATTTATGATTGCTAACTGCTAATTGTTTACGAATGGCTAATCGCTAATTTCTCATGATTTAAAAGCTCATTGCTATCAACCCTAAATTATTAGCCATTAGCCATGAACCATCAACCCGTATTTCGCATTCCGGCAGCAATCCCGTTAATCGTTAACAGCGCCCCGCGTAGCAATTCGCCCTTACTGTAACGAGAATGGACGACACCGGAGGCTGCTTGCTTGCCATGTTGGCGCAGGCGTTTTAGCAGAGAGACTTGCAAGAAACCCAGAGGAACAATCGTACCGTTGCGTAACTGCACAGACCTTTGCAGGACTGGATCGCCATCCAACAGCCGTTTGTGACCTGCAATCGTGAGGACTAAATCGCAAGTAAGGTTAAACTCGCTCTTGATTTGCTCAAATAAGGCTTCAAAGCGATCGCGATCTTCCGGTCGGGATAACTCCCGCACGTAGTGGTGAGCAATCTGCAAATCTACTTTCGACAACGTCATTTCTGCTTTAGAAATGACCATCTTGAAGAAAGGCCACTTGAAATAGAAATAACGCAACAGCTTCAGATTTTCCTCTGGTTCTTCGTTCAAAAACTCCTGCAATGCCGTCCCGACGCCGTACCAACTCGGCAACAGGAAGCGCGTTTGCGTCCAGCTAAAGACCCAAGGAATTGCCCGCAGACTAGCTAAATCTTTTTTACCGCCGCGACGGGCAGGACGAGAACTGATTTGCAATTGGCTGATTTCTTCGATGGGCGTCACTTGGTGGAAGAAATCTACTAAATCGGGTTGCTCGTAAATCAAGGCGCGATAGTGGGTACGCGATCGCGTCGCCAACTCTTCCATGATTTCGTTCCACGGCTGAATATCATCAAACCCGGTTCCCAGTAAGCTTGCCTGAATCACAGCGGTTGTCACGGCTTCCAGGTTGTACAGGGCTAATTCTGGCAACGAGTATTTAGAAGCCAGCACTTCCCCCTGTTCGGTAATTTTGATCCGCCCATTGATACTATGACCTGGTTGAGCCAGGATCGCTTCGTAGGCGGGACCGCCGCCGCGACCGACCGAACCGCCACGCCCGTGGAAAATCCGTAAGGCGATGCCGTACTGTTCGGCGATTTTTTGTAGCACTTTCTGAGCTTTATGGATTTCCCAGTTACTGCTCAAGAAGCCGGAATCCTTGTTGCTGTCTGAGTAGCCCAGCATTACCTCTTGCAGGTTATTCGTTGGAGATTCCAAGTTGGCAAGCTGATTTGAGGCTTCAACCTTTAACTGTTGCGAACCTTCAACGTTTTGGTAGCCTCCGGCAAGACAAGCGCGATACAAAGGCAATTCAAACAAATCTTGCATCACTGCGGGTGCCCGCTTCAGGTCTTCCACCGTTTCAAACAGCGGCACCACCATGATGCTGCTCTTTCCCGTGGTGGGGTCATACAGACCCGCTTCTTTTGCCAGCAGCAGCACTTCCAGAACGTCGCTGGCTTCCCGGTTCATACTGATGATGTAAGTTTGGCAGACTTGAGAGCCAAACTCCAGTTGGAGCTGCCGCAGCATTCGGAAAGTTTCAACGGTTTCGCAAGTTTTTTCAGAAAATGGCAATTCTGCTGGAATCAACGGGCGCTTAGTTTGCAGTTCCGTTGCCAGCCACAGCGATCGCTCAGCTTCCGATAGCTCATTGTATGCCTTGGGCAGAATTTGCAGGTATTCGGCAATTTCGGTGAAGGTGTCGGAATGGCGGGTGCTTTCCTGGCGAATATCTAAGTGTGCCAAGTTGAAGCCATAGACTTCCGCCTGACAAATTAAATTTTCTAGATCCCGGCACGATAAACCCGTCTCAATCAGGTTCCGGTGAATTAGCCGCAGTTCTGCCAGAAATTCTTCTCCAGAGCGGTAAACTACGTGAGACTGGCTATCTGAGATTTGCCGATGCAAGTTTTCTCCATCCGAGAGTCGCCGGTTGCGATCGCTAGTATTTTGCAGGCGCTGCTGGATGTATGCCAGCTTGAGCCGATAAGGTTCTTGTCGGTAGCGAATCGCCAGCTGATCGTACACTTCTGGCATTTGCGACCGATCCTGCTCTAACGAGTCCAGCAAATCCGGCAAGACATCGCTCCAGTGCAACGACAAGCTTAATTGAGTCGTCAGCCGCCGCAACGATTGGATATACTTCTCCAGCACTAAACCCCGCTGATAGCAAGCGGTTTGCCAAGTTACTTTCGGCGTGACTGAGGGGTTTCCATCCCGATCTGCCCCCACCCAAGAACCGAACTGGCAGAAGTTGTTTACAGGGGGAGTGAGTCCCGGAAAAGAAGCTTTTAAGGCGCGTTTTAGGCGTTGATGAAGCTGGGGAATCGTATCAAACAACACTTCTTGGAAGTAGTGGAGGGTGTAATCCACTTCATCCAACACGGTTGGTTTAAATTGATGCAGTTCGTCGGTGCGCCACCAGAGGCGAATTTCTTCGGTTAATTGTTCGATGCAAGCCTCTGCCTCCCAAGAAGTCGCCAATCCTAGGGATCTAAATTCTTCTTCTGCCTGGTCTAGCTGTTGCAGAATTTTAGCAATCCGCTGCTGTTTGCCGCGAATTGTATGGCGAACAATTTCTGTGGGGTGAGCGGTAAAAACTAGCCGAACGTCCAGATTGTCAATCAACCGCTGGATTTGTTGCGGAGGCATATTCATCTGGCGCAAATGTGGGAACAATCCGTGGAATGTCCCGGCATTCTGTTTGGCTTGGCCATCGTGGTGCCAGCTCTTTTCGAGCAAATCCGCACCTGGGCCGCTGTTTTGGGTTTCTTCCTCCATTCCCCCTGGCGACAACACAATTGCGGAGTCCCCATCTCCTTGCGGACTGGGAAGTTTACGCGGTGCGGAGTCACCAGCCGGAGCGTTGTAGGTGGCACGTCGGGAAAGCTGTTGATCGCGCTGTTCGTAGTGCTGTTCGACAATGTTAATTAGTTGGAAGTAGAGAGCAAAGGCGCGTGAAGCTCGAATCGCTGCGTTGAGGTCAAGCTTTTCGATCAGCTGAGGCACTGACTCAGGCAATTCTGTTGCCTGTCCTTCTGGCGAACACATCGAGCGGAGTTGATTAAGCAGATCGACCAGTTCCTGACCGCATTCCTGCTGGAGAACAGACTCCCATAAGTCCTCCACAACTTTGAGGCGATGACGTAAAAATAGGGCAGAGGTAGATGTTACCGTCAATTGCTGATCCGTCGATTGCAGTAGGGAACTCATAGAGTCTATTCTCGCTAAAGAAGAATAATCACCTAATTTTAGGTTTTCTAGTCCCAGCAAGTGGTTTACAGCGAACACCCACTGGGTTTTTTCCGGCAAAATGGAGGGGTGCGATCGCGTCCTAGTCGGTAGGAGAGCGTATTTTTTCTACTCCCCCCTACTCTCCCTGATTCCCCACTTCCTGTGATGTGTTTCCTGGGTTGGGTACGTGGAGAACCGGCAAGCGATCGCCTCGAAACACTTCCTCACTGTTTTGCCCAATAGCGCATAGCAATTCGCTGACCGCTTTGATGCCTAAAACGCCTAGTAGCATCGGCACCGTGGCTAGACTCAACCAGATTTCGGGAGTTGCAGACGAACTGGCATTTTCGGCGGTTGACGGCTGCTTTTTGTTAGGAGGAGTTTGCATGGGAGAAGGTCTAGATGACAACTAAATTTTTTGTAGACAAATAAATAAAAGAGGTCAGAATTTAGACAGCACAGAGGGCACTTAATCACTCTAGTTGATTAATCTGAATAATACAGCGATATCCTCGCATCGGGCATAGTAGGAATGGAACCGACGCCAACGCGCTGTTGTCTTAAGGGCGGGGCATCCGGTAAATACGTATCGCCGCAAGGCAATAATTAGGTAGCACCAATGCCAGTCTTGTGTAAGACTACTCAGAATCTAGAAGCAATTGTACAAAGCTTGGGGACGTTTGGAGCGGTTAACGCTTGCTGAAGTAGGAAGTATGAAGTATTAAGTATGAAGTGTGAAGTGTGAAGTATATCCTGAAATTTTGGTGCTAAACCAATTTTTCATCCTTTGTGACAACCTTTAAGCGCGACTTTCTATCGCAACGGGTGCGCCCTCCGGTCTACAGCGTTCATACTTCATCCTTTTTTCATCTGTTGCAAGTCCAGGGTACTTTCTTTGTGATGTTGGATGCCGATCCGCTCGCCTATTCAGAGGGTCAATCCTCCCTCGCCCAGTGGGTTTCCCGCGCTATCGGTCTTCCGGAAGTGCGCCTACGATTTCGCTTACGAGGGAATAACCTGCATATTCTTTGTGAAGGCTCCGAATGTCCGCCTGCCGGACCCGTTGTGAGCCGATTTGTCGAGGCACTGAAGGGGAAGGAAGGGGGATCTGGGTTCCCCCCACAAGAAGCTCCCATTTACCAGGTGATTCTCTACGGTCGGAAACTGGGCATCCAGCGTCCAGACTGGATCAAGCAAATTCACCTGGAGCGGCTAGAACCGCATCAGGCGTCAGGGACTGCTAGAGTGGCTGCTGCTGCGACGCCGACAAATGGGGGGGAAATGACCACCGAGCAACGATCGACCAGCGATTCCGGACTGACCGTTTCTCTCTCGCGCCTCGCTCGCTCCGGTCAACCAGAGGCGATCGCGCACTATCTCAGCGAAACTCTCAGCCCAATGGGAGTCGGCGTCAAGGTGGTCATTCAGACGCTTCCGAGGGAGTCGGGGAGCCGGGGAGCCGAGGGACATCAAGAATTGTCCACTTCTTCACCAGATGTTTCCCGTCGTCTTTGGGTACTTTGCGATTCCAACTACAGCACCGATGAGTCGCTGATGGCTCAGCCAGTGGCAACTCAGTTGCTTTCTTTGAAGCTGGAAGGGTTTCGGGATGCCGTGATTTGCAGCCAGGTTCGAGGAGAAGCGGCTCCCGATTGGCGGTTGCGGGTGGATCTGACCCCGCCAGAGGAAATGCTCAAAGATTGGGCGCGTTGGGGAGATATCCAAGCGATCGCCCGCTTGCTGAATCAAGTGTTGAACGCTGCTGAGATGCAAATCTCAGCAGTTCTGAAAGATTCAACGCTGCATTTATTTTGTAGCCAGAAGCCCATCAAACAGCTAAAAGCCGCAGGAGACACCGCACCCGCAACGAGCGATGCGCCTGAGATGGCGATCGCTGTACCCGATCGAAAAACCGCAACGAGTGCGATCGCGCCTATTTTAGAGTCTCTGACACCCCAAGGCATTCACGCAGCCACCGTTTACGGCGTCGAAACCCACGGTGCAACACCAGTCCCGGAACAAGAAACACCAATCTGGATTGAATGGCTGAATTTACCCGCGTCCAGATATCCCGATGCAGCAGAATCCACTTTAGAATTGGCGCAACGGGGCGATCTGAACGCGATTCAGTTTTTATTACAACGCTTACTCAATCCCGACCTAGAGGCGCGATTAACAACGGGTGGTATTCGCTTATCCCTGCGCCGCAAACAAGATTTGTTGCACATCATGAGCGAGGCACTCTATAGTCCGCAACAATCTGCCGTCGGACCACCCGTTGCCAAGTTTCTGCGCGGAGTAGGGATTCCCGGCATTACAGGGGTACGAATTTATGGGCGTCGCGCCGGTCACTCCACTCCCTTGTGGCAGATGGGCGTTGATTTTACCCCTCGCAAACGACTGGTACCGGAAGCAACCCCAGAATTTGCTGCTAGTGATGTTTATCTAGGAGATATCCTCTCTGGCAGTAACGAACCCGTTCTGCGTTCTGATGTCACCAAGGAAGACCTCAAAACTGCTGCCAGTGCTGTCTCTTTCAAGGTGACTCGAACCATCCAGCAATGGCTATGCGCTTCCCAATTGTTTATTCCCACGGTGGAGATTAAAGACCTGGCACCCGTCGCCCCAGGAAAACTTAGCACCTCGATTTACACTTATTACCAAGGTTTCGTCGTGGCTTTGGTCTGGGGGATGCTGGGATTATTGCTAACGGTGCAAACGGATTGGCTGCTGTCTCAGATACTGAAGTCAAAAGCGCCAATTAGTCAAGCGTCAGCGGTCAGCGGCAAACAATCAACCATACGACCGCCAGACCCGTTTAAGGGTACCTCAGTCCCTTTGCCCCAGATGTCTTTGCAAAAATCTCGTGGCTCGAAGGCTCGTGTATTCAACTCCGAAGGATTCACTCGCCAAGGAGATACGGATATCACGGTGAGTAATCAGGATGGAAATTCTCAAGCCACGAATGCGGCATCGGCGGCAATTTTGGCGGCGGCGCGAAGTTCTAATCCCTCTTTTAATAACCGCCTGCTAGACGAAAAGCTGGCTCTCTACCAACAGATGCTCCTGCAAAGACGGGGAGTTCCTCCGGATGTTTGGATTGTCGGCAGTTCTAGGGCCATGCGGGGGGTCGATCCTCAAGCGCTGGAAGATGCTCTGGCAGCGCAGGGAATCCCTAGTGTTAAGGTGTTTAACTTTGGCGTCAACGGGGCGACGGCGCAAGTGGTAGATTTGATGATCCGCCAAGTTTTGACGCCAGAGCAATTGCCAAAACTGATTATTTGGGCGGATGGTGCCAGGGCGTTTAATAGCGGGCGGATGGATGTTACTTATAATGCGATCTCTAACTCGAAAGGCTATCAGCAGCTGCTTGCCGGTACTTTCCCCAAGCAGAATTCCACCCCAGATCCCAGTCAAACGGCAGCAACACCACCTGCTAAAACTCCAGCAACGGCGAATAAAGGAGCCAGTGGTTCCTTAACTCAAAGCTATCAAGTGGTGAATAATTGGCTGAATGAAAAGCTGGGAACATTTTCAGCGACTTATCCCCAGCGCGACCAGATGAAAACGCGGTTGCGGGATCTGTATGTCGTTTGGGCAAAACCAGCGAAAACAACTCCTGAGGGTGCCAATAATCCCCAGGCATCGACAGCAAGTCAATTTGCGATTGATTTTGATGGCTTCCTTCCCCTCACCGTTCGTTACAATCCTGCCACCTACTACAAGCAATATGCCAGAGTCAGCGGTGACTATGACAGCGATTACTACGCTTTCAAGATGGAAGGCAAGCAAACCCAAGCTTTAGAAACATTGCTGCAATTTGCCCAAGCGCGTCAAATTCCGATTGTTTTTGTAAACCTGCCTTTGACCCAGGATTACTTAGACCCAGTACGCATAGAATATGAGCAAGAATTTCAGCGGTATATGCGATCGCAAGCAATCCAAAAAGGGCTGATCTTCCGAGACTTAAATCAGCTTTATCCCACTCAACATGATTATTTTTCCGACCCCAGCCACCTCAACCGCTACGGTGCCTATGAAGTTTCTAACCAGCTAGCTGAAGATCCCATGATTCCCTGGCCTGCTAAATAGGACTGAGGGCTGAGGATTGAGGACTGAGGATTGAGGAGGGAGGATTGAGGACTGAGGGCTGAGGATTGAGGACTGAGGACTGAGGAGGGAGGACTGAGGATTGAGGACTGAGGACTGAGGGCTGAGGGCTGAGGATTGAGGGCTGAGGATTGAGGGCTGAGGACTGAGGATTGAGGGCTGAGGATTGAGGACTGAGGATTGAGGGCTGAGTGAAAACTTGGAACTGAGGGTAAACAAGAAGAACAGGACTTACGCAAAGCTTATACATATAGGATTTTGTAGGGGCAATCCCCCTGTGGTTGCCCTCAGATGTCGCGCAAGTTGCGTAAGTCCTAAACAATTGAACTGAGGAAAAGAATGGGAGAAATTTATCTTGGATGTTCAGCACTCATTCCACTCATAACTCAGTCCTCAGTCCTCAGCCCTCAGCCCTCAATCCTCAGTCTTCAAAAATGACTTTTATCTCACTTATCTACGGACTCTTTCTGCTCAGCGTTCTGGGAATTTACTGGTCGTTCCAAAAACAGTCTTTGCAGATGTGGACGCTGCTTATTGTCAGCCTGGTTTTCTATACCTCGCTGCAAGCGCCGACTTTAGTGAATGAGCATTGGCTGCAAATTTTAGCCTCGCCGCAAGTCGCCTATATTCCTTTGCTGATTGCCATCACTTTGATGAACTTCAGCTTGGGTAAGGCAATTGGAGAAAATACAGCCTTAGGGATGTACGCAACCGATCCCTATGAAGATTGGCAATTCGATCAAGCGTTTTGGAATCGCCAGCGACTAAAGTTTTTATGGTTGGGGATTGTTCTAAATGTCTTGTTGCTGTTGAGCTTCAAGTATGTACCTTTTTTATTGAATTCGCTGGCAGGATTATATGAACAATTCACCGGAACATCGCTACCCGTTGCCGAAAACAGCGCCAGTTGGGTCAGCACTCACTTAATTGCGCCTTTGGGCTTGAGTTTCTTTTCCTTTGAGTGTATTGCTTATTTAATTGATGTGTATCGCGGTGCCCCAGCTACGCAGCGATTTCTCGATTTTGCAGCTTATAAGTTATTTTTTCCCAAGCTGATTGCGGGACCAATTACTCGTTACCATCAATTCTCAACTCAGCTCAAAACGCTGCAATTTCCAACGCTTAATCAGATTACGGAAGGATTGTGGCTGATTGCCTGCGGTGCAGTTAAAAAAGCGCTTTTGGCAGATCGGCTGGGAATTTTTGTCGATTTGTGCTTTGGTAACTTAGAGCGAGCTAGCAGCGGCGATTTGAGGTTAGCGATCGCTGCCTACGGACTGCAACTCTATCTGGATTTTAGCGGGTATGTAGACATTGCCCGTGGCAGTGCCATCCTTTTAGGGTTCAATCTCCCGGAGAATTTTAATTTTCCCTACTTCAGTACCAGCATTGCTGATTTTTGGCGGCGCTGGCATATCACGCTAGGCGATTGGCTGCGAAACTACCTCTATTTTCCCTTGGGGGGTTCGCGCCAAGGGCTGCGCCGTACCTGCCTAAATTTGCTAATTATCATGTTGATTGCTGGGATTTGGCATGGAGCCGCTTGGGGCTATGTCGTCTGGGGTGCCTATCACGGTGTCGCCTTAGTGGCTCACCGCCTCACAGAAGCCCACTCCCGCCAGTCTGAGAAAGCTAAAACCTGGTGGAAAAGCCTCCCTGGTGTGCTGGTTGCGTGGTTGCTAACCCAGTTTATGGTGTTCACATCCTGGATTTTCTTCCGCCTACCCAATCTGAAACAATCCAGTTGGGTCATTCAGCACCTCTGGGGTCAGTCCGCTGATGCCCAGTTTGCCGAAAAGGTCTACGGGGAGGCGCTGGGTGTGAATGCATCTCAGTTAGGTTTACTGCTTTGGCTGCTAGCCGCGTCGATGTTCCTGGTCTATGCCGTCCATCGGGGTCTCAAGTTACAGCTCAATTGGCCTCTGAAGCTGCTGCTGGTGCCGTTGTGTTTCTACATTGTCTGGATATTTGCGCCCCAAGGTGGTCTTCCCTACATATACTTTGATTTTTAGTGCATCAAGCGATCGCCCGCTACTCTTTGCTGGCACGTCTCGCTGGCGATCGCTACTCCCACTGCATTCTCAGCCACTTATAAGTAAATACGATGACAGTGATTCGGATTCATAAACAATAAAAACTGGACAAATACTAACAAATGTAAATATTCTTAAATAGAAGGCGAAACAAATTTCGCTTTATTCATACCGAACCTAGAAAATTCAAACAAGCACTCATAAAAACATGACCACAACCTTACAAAGACGCGAAAGCGCCAACGTATGGCAACGGTTCTGCGATTGGGTAACATCAACCGACAACCGCCTGTACGTAGGCTGGTTCGGCGTTCTGATGATCCCAACCTTACTGTCCGCCACCATCTGCTTCATCATCGCCTTCATCGCCGCGCCCCCCGTGGACATCGATGGCATCCGCGAACCAGTAGCTGGCTCCCTGATGTTCGGCAACAACATCATCTCTGGTGCAGTTGTTCCTTCTTCAAACGCCATCGGCCTGCACTTCTACCCAATTTGGGAAGCAGCTAGCCTCGACGAATGGCTCTACAACGGCGGACCCT
>NZ_JBYCCT010000020.1:5000-25236 GCF_057473865.1 Coleofasciculus sp. H7-1 | reverse complement strand
CCATACATTCGTTTAAAATCAGATGGTGAATTTTCCAACGCTTGTTTATATTTCATTTTGCCGTCTATAATTATTAATTATTTCTCCCTCTGTTTAGCTTATTTTTTCTAATTCCGCAAGAGGTCTACTGTTGATCCTGAGCTTCCTCAGCTTTATCATTTGGGGGCTGGAATCTATTTTTGAGTATGCTTATGCCCTGCTTTGGCGCAATCTAGCCCAGAATATTGAACACGACTTGCGCCTCAATGCCTACAGCCATATCCAAGAACTGGAACTGGCTTATTTTGAAGAGCGCAGCACTGGCGGTTTGATGTCTATCTTGAATGACGATATCAATCAGCTGGAACGCTTTTTGGATCGGGGAGCAAATGAAATCCTCCAAGTAGCGACAACGGTTGTAATTATTGGCGGTGCCTTCTTTATTCTGGCTCCCAGTGTGGCTTGGATGGCGATGCTGCCAATGCCGTTTATTCTGTGGGGTTCGATTGTCTTTCAGCATCGCCTTGCCCCCCGCTATGCCGAGATTCGAGAAAAAGTCAGTCTGCTCAACAGTCGCCTCTCGAATAATTTGAGCGGGATGACAACGATTAAAAGCTTTGTCACGGAAGACTATGAAGCTAGCAGGATGGCAGTCGAAAGTGAGGCTTATCGGCAAAGTAACCGGAGGGCGATCGCGCTCTCGTCCGCTTTTGTCCCCTTGATTCGCATCATTATTTTAATCGGATTCACGGCAACGCTGTTAATCGGCGGTATGGACGCCGCTGCTGGCAGATTGTCTGTGGGTACTTACAGTGTATTGGTATTCCTAACCCAGCGGTTGCTTTGGCCTTTGACGAGATTGGGAGAAACTCTCGATCAATATCAACGGGCAATGGCTTCCACAAATCGGGTGATGAATCTGCTGGATACACCGATTGCGATTCATTCAGGACACATTTCCTTACCCGTCGCTTCAGTGCGGGGTGAAATGGAATTAAAAGATGTCACTTTTGCCTACAATGGGCGAAATCCAGTCATTCAAAATCTCTCTTTACACATTCCCGCCGGTAAAACAATTGCCATTGTCGGTTCTACTGGATCGGGCAAGAGTACCTTAGTGAAACTGTTACTGAGATTGTACGAAATTCAGTCTGGAACGATGACATTGGATGGGATTGATTTACGCGATTTGAAATTAAGAGATTTGCGTTCCTGTATTGGTTTAGTTAGTCAGGATGTCTTCTTATTTCACGGCACGGTGAAAGAAAATATCGCCTACGGCAGTCCTGACGCGACTGAAGCTGAGGTAATAGAAGCTGCTAAAATTGCCGAGGCTCAAGACTTTATCATGCAACTTCCCCAAGACTACGACACGATTGTGGGTGAGCGGGGACAAAAGTTGTCAGGTGGGCAAAGACAGCGGATTGCGATCGCGCGTGCCGTTTTGAAAGATCCGCCGATTCTCATCCTAGATGAAGCCACCTCCGCCGTAGATAATGAGACAGAAGCAGCCATTCAGCGATCGCTAGAACGAATTACCGTCAATCGCACCACGATAGCGATCGCTCATCGTCTCTCCACCGTCCGCAATGCTGATTGTATCTATGTCATGGAACAAGGCTTCTTAGTAGAGCAAGGACGACACGAACAACTACTAGCTCAACAGGGAATTTATGCCAGCCTTTGGAAAGTGCAGACAGGCATCAAAAATGGCTAATTGAACCTAGCACCGAGAAGTTTTAGGTTTCTGCGCTGCTGCTCCGTTAACCCCATTCCTTTCCCAAAATTGCAATCCTCTACCACCGCACCTGACCATATTGTTTCATTAAGAGTTGCACCCCTCAAATCCGCATTTCTCAAATTTGCCCCAGTAAAATTGGCAAATAAAAGGTCGGCTTCTAATAAACTGCTTCCCATCAAATTTGCCCCCGATAAATCACACCGAATAAAGTTAACGCCATCTAAAATCAAGTTAGATAAATCCGCTCCCCTGAGGTTAGGGAACTTCACCCGGCTTGTATCTCTAAAAAAATGCATCACGCAAGCTACATTTGCTTCTGTTAATGACATTTGAGTTAAAAAATCAGCATAACGCGCTATCCCCAAGTCTTTGAGTATCTGCAAGCGTTTTTGGGGATTTTGTGCCAGAAATTGGGTGCAAGTCAAATGAAGGTCTTGCGTTGAGGAGTTCAGCATGACTTCAGATAAAGGAATCTTAAGGTTAAACATCTCAGGACTTACGCAAAGCTTATACATATAACGTTCTTGTCGGTTCAATCCCCAGGGGGATTGCGTCTTTCAGATGTGGTGATGTGCGGCGAGTCCTGCATCTCTTACTCTAGGCAGATAGTTCCACTAACTTTGGGATGATTCCCGAAGAGAAATTTTCATTCTCACGGTATAAGATTCAGCTGGTTTATCGTGCCAAAATTAGAAATATGAACACTGTTGAACGTCTCGAAAATCTCAACCAGATCCGCAAACTTAGCCGCCTGATGGATAATGCAATCCGAATCCCAGGCATCGGCTTTCGTATTGGTTTAGACCCGATTATTGGTCTGATCCCAGGTGCCGGAGATATCATCAGCACCGGGTTTTCGGCTTACATCATCTTTTTAGCTGCCCGCTTCGGCTTACCGCGTGAAATCCTAACTAAGATGATATTTAATATCGCCTTAGAAGCCACAGTCGGCTCGGTGCCTTTGGTGGGAGACTTGTTCGATGCATACTACAAGTCAAATATCCGTAACTTGGCGCTTTTAGAGCAACATCTTCAGGTGGTTGAACCAGAACTGAATCAAGTGACCCCCCTTCAGACTGTAACGAGCATCAATTGATAGTAACGAAGCCGGAAGGAAGCGCTTCCTTCCGGCTGAAAAGCCATTTATACTATCGTTCAATCTTGACAGAAAGAATCTTGTCTCCCTGACGAATAGCATTGACTACATTCATGTCTTCAGTTTTCCCAAAAACTGTGTGTTGTCCGTCTAAATGAGGTTGAGGAGAGTGGCAAATAAAGAATTGACTCCCACCCGTATTGCGCCCCGCATGAGCCATTGATAAACTTCCTGCCTGATGCTTATTGGGGTTAATTTCACAGTTGATTTTGTAACCTGGGCCACCCGTTCCAGTTCCCTGAGGACAGCCACCCTGAATCATAAAGTTAGGGATGACTCGGTGGAAATTAAGACCGTCATAAAACCCTTTTTCAGATAAGTCTACAAAATTTTTCACCGTATTCGGTGCATCTTTGTCAAACAGCTCCAAATTGATTGTGCCTTTCTCGGTTTCCATAATGGCGCGAGTCATAGTTTCTCCTTTTCTAATCCCTTCGGATGATTGACAGTTGTTGTGGCTAATACTATGCCACAGACAAACTATATTAGAACAAAAACACTCTATCTTTACTTTATCTAATTTTAAAGCTGTAATCTCTTTGACGCTGCTACAGATTCGCTCTTCGGACGCACCTAGGTCGAAGCCCATAGCACAAGTGGTACGCTATAGCATTCCTAACTGATTTGTAAAACTCTCTATTTCTTTTCTCTGCGTCCTTGGCGTCCTCTGCGGTTCGTTAAAAAAATTGTTTCCTGAATTGGAAATAACACCAAAGCAGGTTTTTGAAGAAGCAGAATTAATTTAAGTTACAGTAGCGATCGCTATTACGTAAAGCCTACAATTAGTCTAAGCTAGGAAATATTGATAATTTCGTGCATCGCCAGCAGTTTTGTAAATAGTGCTGAAGCTACCTCAATACTTTCGTTAGGAGCTAAAAACCTGAAAGCAGAAGCAGCTAAATAAGACGGATTTTGCTCAAAAGCAATCCAACTCCGTTGCAAAGCCTCAGCCGCCGCACCAGTCGTATTCGATCCAGCAAAAATATCGAGGACTGTATCTCCTGGATCGGTGAGGAAGTTAATAAAAAACATCGGCAGTTTTTGAGGAAAACGCGCCGGATGTGCAGCAATTCCAACAGTTTTGCAAAGTTGAATGTATCGAGAATTGCTTTCAGTATTAGGAATTTGCAATAAATTGGAAGGAATGGCACCGCCGTTATTAGTAGCAAATCCTGTACCGATATCGTGACCTGAAGGACGTTCTTTGGGTTTATAGTATTTTTCAGGATTCTCGTGTAGCTTTTTCATTCGTTCCGAATAAGGAACAAGTACGTTACTCACATTCGCTTTAGGATAGTCAGTTTTTGATAGCCACCAGACAGTATTGACAGAATCCTTCGCGCGGATTTTCCGTTTATTCACCCATTCAATCGGCGAAGGTAGTTTCGAGGGGTTGTGCCAAAAAAACTCCTCAGCTAAGCGAAAATCTAGCTCATCGCATAGTTTAATTAAAATCCGGTAATTGTAGAGCGATCGCACTGGACGTTTACTTTGATAAGCACCACCAAGATCGATGACAAAACTTCCCTGAGGTGATAGGACGCGATACACTTTTTGACAGAAGGCAAAAAGCCAATCTATATAGGCTTCCTGCTCAACATTGCCATAACTCTTTTCGCGTAGCAGAGCAAATGGAGGAGAAGTCATTACTAGATCGATTGAGTCAGATTTAACGCTATCTAGCAATTCAAGCGAGTCACCAACATAGGCAGCGCCGTAATTTGTAGCGTACAAAGGTTTGTTTAAATTCATCGCTGCCATTTTTTACGAATACTTTCAGAACAAATTGTATAATTAAATCAATCTTCAGCAACTACAAGCTCGTTGTAGCTTGTAGCACATTAGAAATAACAGAGCCGTAAAGTAAGAGGTCAAACCATGAACATGGATAATCTAGAAAAGGGAAATAATGAGGAAGAAAATATTGCCTCCCCGTCACCTAGCGAACCAAAACAGGTTCCTAAAACTATTGACATAGATGGGAAGCGTCCAATTGCGCCAGATAATATTCAGATTCAAGACACTCTTGACGTAGATGGACACCGACCGATTACCTCCAGTAATCTTCAGATTAAGGACACTATCAATATAGATGGAAAGCGTCCGGTTGATCCAAGCGATCTTCAGGTTTGTGAAACCGTGGACATTGATGGAAAGCGCCCAATTGCTTCAAATAATGTTCAGGTTCAGGGCACTGTTGACGTAGATGGTCAACGTCCAATTGCCTCTAGCAATCTTCAGATTGATGAGACAATTCATATAGCTGGAAACCGCCCAGTTGGTTCAAATAATCCTGACGAGCTTGACATTACAAACGATTACATTGACTAGCCTTTATAGACTCATGTGCCTACTTTTCTCTACGGTGCCGCATTAAAAGCCATTTGTCAGAAATATTGCTCTAATTCAGCCACCTTTAAAAAAGCTTCTTCGGCTTGATTATGAACGGTTTCTGATGCAGTTTGTAGCACTTCATCTGCTTGCTGTTCCAAGAGTTTTACATATTCCGTAAAACCTGGATTTCCCCAGCGCTTGGTGCATACAATTATGGCTTGCCAAAGTTCCAGTTGCTCCGCCTGGGACTCAATCCGCACAGTTTTTTGTTACCTTGATTGCCGGAGTATTGATGGCATTTACTTTTCAATTTTTATTAACCAATTTTGCGATTGCTGCCGGAATTTCATCCGGAGAGAATCCCTTAGATGCCGATGATGATGCAGAAAGTTGGGGAAAAAAAGTTCGCACCATTGAATCTAAAGTAGGAATTTGGACATTATTGACCGCCAATATTGCCATATTCATTGCTTGTTTTCTGGCGGTGAAGCTGACTCTGATTAGCAGCGTCATTTTGAGTGCAATTACTGGCGTTGTGATTTGGTCAGCTTACTTTTTTGCTGCTCCTTTGGGTGAGTTCTACGGCAGTGGGTTCCTTAATTGGTTCGGTCGCGAACACGGCGGGTTCAGGGATGCAGCGCTAACTTCCGGGCGCGATCGCTGTATCTGGTTTCGCTTTCTTTGGCTAAAGCTTTAACGATTTCCAAGCAAATTAAGCCTCCTGAAAGGGAGGCTTTTTTCTTATATTTTGCATCCGACTCAATACTTTCCCCGATCGGGCAGACCTAATCCTCAACCCCTTCCTAGAATCGGTCAGGGGAGCCGCACCAATACGGTTCGGATAAGATGATTCGTTAAGCTGCATAGATTGTATAAAGACTTGCGGTTATCTTGTCTCTACAGAGTGAAAATTCTCGCGTCTTTTTACTAAGCGAACTGTATTGGGAGCCTTTCCTCCCCTGCAAGGGGAGGGGTTGGGGGAGAGGTTACTTCTAGGGAAAGGAAAAGCTTGAGGTTTCCCAAGTCATCGCCGCTGGTTTGTTCGATTGATCAAACCTAGAACGGCTGCCAAAAGAGCTGAGCCAATAATAGACCAGATAATCGGGAAGGATTTCCCTCCAATGTTGAGGGCAAATATCACCGGAAGATTAAACTCTTTGGCTACCCACAATCCAATGTATGCACCGATAATCCCGACAATTATCGACAGTAGGCAGCCCCCTGCCGAGTAACCCACTAACGCTTGCCCAGTGCCGCCGCAGAATGCAGCAATGACCAACAATACCAGAAACTCGATCGGCGTCATTGTTCCTCCAGTACAGGAGTGATGGAACTGCTATTAGGTTCGCACAACTAGGTGCTTTTTCAGGAAAGTTGTGAATTAAGCGCGATCGCTCTCTAAAATCTCATTCATGGCTTGCTCTTACTCCAGCCAACCGGCAACTCCCAGATTTAAACTCCAGGGGAGCGCTCTTGTACCATAGATTTATTCGCCCATCCACTTACATAGCTCATCGTCATGGTAGGCACCGGAACCAAACTCACATTACAGGAATTTCTAGCTTTACCTAAAGGAGATGTAACCTATGAGTTTGTCGATGGTCAGGCAGTACCTAAAGTGTCTCCTAAGCTTTTTCATTCTGTACTACAGTCAGCTTTGTGGGTTCTCATTGGTGCCTGGTGTAAAGGACGAGGACGAGTTGTTCAAGAATGGGCAGTGCTGTTGAAACGGAATGGTCAGGACTGGGCACCTGTACCCGATTTAACTTACATTTCTGACCAACGCCTACCCGCCAGTTGGAAGCGTAACGAAGCCTGTCCTGTGCCTCCTGAACTGGTAATTGAGATTATCTCTCCAGACCAAACCCTGAAAGAATTTGAAAATAAAGCGAAAGACTACTTTGACGCCGGTATTTTAAGAGTCTGGGTTGTAGATCCTGAAGCGATGAATATCCGGGTATTTTTCCCAGATGGGTCCAGCCAACTCTACACAGATACTACGCCCATTGTGGATACCCTGCTTCCTAGTTTGGAACTAACACCTAGACAGATTTTTGAACAAGCAGAACTGATTTAATGGTTCCACTGTTAGAGATGCGATCGCTAAATTATGAACCACTACTTTGCCACAGTTGCCCGTGGTCTGGAGCCTATTGCCGCTGCTGAACTGGAACGTCTAGGGGCAAAGGAAGTTCGTCCTGATTTCACTGGAGTGCATTTTGTTGGCGATAAAGCAATGCTATACCGGGTGAATCTCTGGGCAAGGACAATTTTTCGAGTGCTAGTCCCCATCCATGAATTTGCCTGCTATGACGCCCAGATGCTCTACCGGGAGGTGCAAAAAATCTCCTGGGAAGACTATTTACACCCCAACAACACCCTGGCTGTGGACTGTACAGGAGGCAATCAAAAACTTAACCACACCCACTTCACGGCTTTACAAGTTAAAAACGCCATCATAGACCAACAGCGCCACCAATCAGGTCACAGGTCTAGCGTTGATACCGAAAATCCAGATGTGCGGATTAATGCCCACATCCATCAAGACCGTTGCATTTTAAGTTTAGACAGTTCGGGTACCAGTCTCCACCGTCGGGGATATCGACCCGCGATGGGACTGGCTCCGCTTAAGGAGACTCTGGCGGCTGCTATCCTCGACATGGCAGAGTGGGATGCGAATCTTCCCTTTTTAGACCCGCTATGTGGCTCTGGAACTCTCCCCTTAGAGGCGGCTTTAAAAGCTTTGAATATTGCCCCCGGATTATTTCGCGAAAATTTTGGCTTTTTCAGCTGGCTGGACTTTGATGAACATCTGTGGGACGAGATATGGGCGGAAGCCGAAAACAGCGAAATCTCAGACTTGAAGGCATCAATTTGGGGGAGCGACAAAGACCCTGATATCCTAAACCAAGCTCGCACTAATGCCCAACGGTGCGGCATTGAAGATAAGGTAACGTTTACACAAACCGAATTATCTCAATTGGAAGCACCAACAGACAGCGGCATTCTCATCTGTAATCCCCCCTACGGAGAGCGTCTGGGGGATGAGAGAGAATTGGGCGAACTCTACAAAATGCTCGGTGATGTTTTCAAACAACGCTTCAAAGGTTGGACTGCCTTTGTTTTGACAGGAAACAAAGAGTTGGCGAAAAGAGTGGGACTCAAAACATCTCGTCGCATTCCTGTTTATAACGGTTCTTTAGCTTGTACTTTGCTCAAGTACGAATTGTATTAGAATTTAAAGTCAGTGGAAGAATCAAAAGCATTCAGGTTTCTACCCGATTTTGTTAAGACTCAATCTCAGCAAGTTCCATCCAGCGTTCAGTCGCAGCATCAATAGCCTGAGTTAAAGTTTCCACCTTTTGATAGAGTTCCCCAACTTGGGCGACTTTGCCAGGAGCAGCATTATAAAGCGCTTTCTCTGCCTCAGCTTTTTCGGCTTCCAATTGGGCAATCTTTCCTTCAAGTTCCTGAAACTCGCGCTTTTCCCAAGTTGAAAGACTGCGCCGTTTGTTGTTATTGTTACTTGATGGTTGTGGCTCTGCTGGACGTACTTGAGGCTGCGCTGACTTTGAGCTATCCTTAGAATTGGCAGCTTGGCGCAATGCTGCTTCTTCTTCGGCTTTCTTGTAGTCCAAGTAAACTGAGTAATTGCCTGGATATTGGCGCAGATTGCCACCCTCTTCAAAGGAAAATATTTTGTCTACGGCCCGATCGAGGAAGTAGCGATCGTGGGAAACAGCAATAACACAGCCGGTGAAATCTTCTAGATAGTCTTCTAGCACCGCGAGGGTTTGAACATCTAAGTCATTGGTGGGTTCATCAAGGATTAGAACATTGGGAGCGCTCATCAAAACGCGCAACAGAAATAAGCGACGTTTTTCACCACCAGAAAGTTTATGAATCGGGGCATATTGTTGATTACCAGGAAATAGAAAACGCTCCAACATTTGGGAAGCCGTAATCTGAGATCCATCGGCAATTTTGAGATATTCCCCGACTTCTTTAATGTAGTCAATCACTCGCAGATTGTCATTCAATGCAGCGAGTAATTCTTCAGAGTGTTGGTTAAAATAGCCGATGTGAATGGTAGATCCAATCTCAACGCTTCCAGAATCCGGTTGAACGCGCCCGGTGATAATATCCATCAAAGTCGATTTGCCTGCACCATTGCCGCCGATGATGCCGATGCGATCTTCGGGACTGAATTTATAGGTGAAATCTTTGATTAAGGTGCGTCCATCGAAGGCTTTAGAGATATTTGTTAAATCAATAACTTTTTTGCCAACCCGACGACTCAGAGTAGAAATATCGACTTTGCCCTGAGTTTGTTTAAACTCAGTTGCTTGCATCTCGTGGACGCGATCGATCCGAGCTTTCTGCTTGGTACTCCGAGCTTTTGGCCCTCGCTTCAACCATTCCAACTCTCGGCGAAGTACTCCCTGATGTTTGCGCTGACTGCTGAGGGCAGACTCTTCAGCGAGGGCTTTTTTCTCCAGATAGTAGGAATAGTTACCCGCGTAGGTGTAGAGGTCGCCTCGGTCGATTTCCAGAATTCGGTTGGTGACGCGATCGAGAAAATAGCGATCGTGAGTGATGAGCAGAATTGCTCCTCGATAGCGGTTCAAATAACTTTGTAACCACTCGACAGATAGGGCATCTAGATGGTTGGTTGGTTCATCCATCAGTAACACTTCCGGTTCTGAAAGTAAAGCGGTCGCCAAAGCAATTCGCTTGCGATAGCCGCCAGATAGACTCGCAATTTTAGCGTTAAAATCTTCAATTCCTAGCTTGGTGAGGATGATTTTGGCATTTGTCTCCAGTTCCCAAGCACCAGTGGCATCCATACGCTGCATGACGGCAGAAAAGCGGGACATGAGCTGGCTATCCTCTCGATGGTGAGCCAGTTTGTCTGACAGTTCCTCATATTCGCGGACGAGAGACATTTGCTCGCCGCTATCGGCAAAGACTTGCTCTAGAACCGTGAGATTTTCATCTAAGTCGGGTTGTTGGGGTAAGTAAACAATCCGCACTCCAGAATTTACTAAAAGTTGACCGCCGTCAATCGGTTCTAGACCGGCTATCATCTTCAACAGCGTTGATTTTCCGGAGCCGTTGGTACCGATTAGACCGACTTTATCGGCGGCATCAAGGCTAAAGCTGGCATCTTTTAAGATTTCTTTGATGCCAAAATCCTTTTTAACTGATTGCAGTGTAAATATGCTCATATCATTCTCAACTTTGTTTGGAGGGAGTAGGTGTTGCCTATGAGTTGCGTAGGTAGAGGGCGAAGCAGTAGGGCGCGGGATTTCTTGTAGTCTGTTTGTGTTGAGCGCCTGAATGCTTCGCCCTTACAAAACCATTTATGTAGGGGCGAAACATGAGCGTGACTATGTTGGTTGGCAACCCTTAATTTTATTCGCTTATGCTTCGCCCTTTTTATTCCGAAAAGGCGAATCCACCCCCTAAAACTATTGAGGGGCAGTTGCATCCTGAAGATTACCCAGGTTGAAGAGGAATGGGATACTGCTATTAGAGTCACCACCCGTAACGAGAACTTTTGGCATTTGGGAACCTCCTTGTCTCCACGCTTCGATCGCTTCTTTCTGAAGAACTAGCCCACCTCCTTGTTGCTTTAGGGTTTCAGCTAGGAGTCGTTGAGCCTCAGCTCTACCTTTGGCGCGATTGATGTCGGCTTGGGCTTCTTGTTCCGCTTCTTGCGCCACATAGACGGCTCGTTGTGCCCGTTGTTCGGCGATTTGTTTATCCTCAACTGCCCTGGCAAATTCTGGGGAGAAAGCTAGGTCAACTACGCTGGTATCGAGTACGATAATTCCGTACTTTTCTAACCGTTGACCCAAGGCAGTATCAAAGTCTTGCTTCAGTTCATTTCTTTTGGTAATTGCTTCTTCAACGGTTCTCCTGGCTGCTGCAATTTTGAAGGATTCTTGAGTCTGCGGTGCAATAATTTTTGAGACGATATTCTCTAAGGTTCCTTGTTTCCTTCTCACCTCAACGACTTGGGTAGGATCGAGGCGAAAGTTGATGGCAAATCTAGCAGATAGATCCTGTAGATCCTTGGTGGAACTCTGCGCCGGAACTTCAAATTTTTGCACGGTCAAATCATAGATGTCTACGACTGATATCAGTGGTGGTTTGAGGTGGATGCCCTCTAGCACGGCTCCATCTCTTGCTTTACCTAAGATGCTGATGACTCCTGCCTGACCTGGGTTAATAATTACAAAAGAATTGAGACTAATGAAGAGGACTAAGGCAGTGAAAATCCCTAGTATTGATAATTGTAAATTCTGCGCGTACTGATTTTTCAAGAGCCGATCTCCTTTTGTTTTGGTGTGACTCAGGGGTTTATGGTCTGCCACCTCTACTTCTGTATCACCCTTCTCCACGGTAAACTAAAACTCATGTTTACCCGTTTTCTACCATCCGCAGCCCAAGCGCTGACAGAATCCACCTCGATAGCCCTAGCAGAGAGTATCGAGCAGACTGCGATCGCCATTCCTTCGCAACAGGCGATCGCTACCACCTACGTTCATCAGGGTAGCGGTGGAACGTCCATCCTGTTGCTGCATGGCTTCGATAGCTCTATATTCGAGTTCCGTCGCCTCCTGCCACTGCTGGCAGCCCAGAATGAAACGTGGGTTGTGGATTTGTTGGGTTTCGGCTTTACCGAACGACCTGCGGGACTCCCGTTTAGCCCAACAGCCATTAAAACCCATCTCTACTACTTCTGGAAAACGCTGATTGCTCAGCCAATCGTTTTGGTGGGTACTTCAATGGGGGGTGCAGCGGCAATTGATTTTACCCTCACTTACCCGAAAGCGGTGCAAAAGTTGGTGTTGATTGATAGCGCTGGTTTCGCCAGTCCCCCCAACATCGGCAGGTTGTTGTTTCCTCCCATCAGTTACCTGGCTACTTCGTTTTTGCGAAATCAGAAAGTGCGCGATCGCATTTCACGCAATGCTTACCACGATCAAAGCTTTGCCTCCCTCGATGCCTTACTCTGTGCGGCGTTGCACCTGGATCTCCCCAATTGGCATCATGCCCTGATTGCCTTCACCAAAAGCGGGGGGTACAACTTTTTGAGCGATAAAATTGCCCAAATCGACAAGCCGACGCTGATTCTGTGGGGAGAATTTGACAGGATTTTAGGGACGGCTGACGCAGAGAAATTTAAAAGAGCGATCGCTCTTTCTCAACTCATCTGGATCGAGAATTGCGGTCACGTTCCCCACTTGGAACAATCCCAGATTACCGCCCAGCATATTCTAGAATTTCGCTAAATTTTTAGCTTTTCCTTCTTCTTGCCCTTTGACTTAATTGCCCTCGATTCAATCGTAAACTCTGGAATCTCTTGGAGTTCCGCTTCACACAAGCTGTACTGCTCGCAAACCAAACTGAGACGAACCCCTGAACTGGTCACTTGATTCACTGAATGAGTTAAATCGCCCTGAAAATCTAGCAGCGTGTTGGCTTGAGGGCGGATTTGTCCTACGTTTCGCTTCTGGCAACGTAACACTAACTCTCCTCCCATCAAATCCCGTGGCACTTGAACATAGAGGACACTCACCCTGGCTGGCGGTTCGATACTCTTGCAGTAAGAGCGCAGACTGCGGTCAATGTGTGGATCTACGCGGGAACCCTCCTTCAGCATCAGGGGATTGAGATAGAAGGCATTACACGTCGAGTGCAAAGCCACATTGAGATAAGATTTGAAAAAGGGAAAACTTCGTTCAACTTCGCCCAAGCCCGAACGCTGAAATACAACCGAAAATCCCTTCGTGCCGATAAAGTCGCGGTTCAAGTTGTTAACCGCAAAATAGGGACAAGCGAGAATCTGCCCCTGCAATTCGCTGACGTAGTCAGGCTCAAAAACTTGGTGCTGTAGGCGGTAGTAGCTCAAGAAACTCTCAGAAAATGAAATGTCCTTCTGTTAGTTGTATCGCTTGTTGCACCTTGTTGTATATATTCCACCACCCAATCCCGACTATTTCAAAATTAAGTAAATTATTTTTACAGAAATGAGCAAATCAGCAATTTAGGAATTAATAGGTTTAGTCTACTTTGTATCCATCATTGTTTCGTGGAAATGGTGCGACCATGATGCTGAACGCATACAAAGTAGAAGAGTGGGATGCAAAGCTGTTTCTGAACCGCTGCGCTAAAGCACATCACCGTCAAGACATTCTCCTCTACCTTGCTGTTAGCAATGATTGCTCCCACCTGGAAAACTTAGCCGCCGAAGTTCAAAATAATCTTCATGGCTGGTTTGACAGCGACGAGCCAATTTTATTGGGCGCGAACGACCTGAGTATCATTGCCAACTGCTGCCAACAAAGTCCCATCGGTAAATTGCTGCCTGGTGCCCTCTACGTTCATGTGTCAGCACTTTCTCACCTCGACCCTCTACTGAGGCTATACGAGGGTTATGCAAGACGAACGGTGGAACGTATTGATGGCGCTACCCTAATTAAATTCAACATCGAACAGCCTAAAATCTCTTACTTGTTCTATCCTGACTTTGATCCCGACCCCCATCCCGCCTTGCAAGCTAGCATCCAGATTGATGTTCGGGACGGGAGTTCAACTTACCGAGACTACAGCACCAGCGACAATCCCCCTGTCCTCCACCGCAAAGAAACCTTTGTCACCGCCGATTATCCTCACTACGAAAAATTCGCCAACCTCACTCGCCAAGAAGAAAAATTGCGGCTTTTAGACAAAACCCGTGGCATTGGAACGCTTCGGGGTTGGTTGGAATGCTTACAAGATTATGGTGTCGAAATCCAGGGTCATCAAGTTATTCGGCGGAAAACTGTAGAGAACTTACATCCAACCTCTCTACATTTGGCACTGCCTAAAATAGAGCGTCACAAAGCTGCAATTGTTCGTAAAAATCTTTCCCGCCCCGTGCGTCTCGCTTTAGAAGCTAGCTTATTTAGTGAAGATAGCACTTTCTTTGACTATGGTTGTGGCTACGGAAGCGATGTTCAGCACATAGCGGAAAAGGGCTACACCAGCGCTGGCTGGGACCCTTATTACTCTCCGGATACCCCCCGCACCACCGCTGATATTGTCAATCTCGGTTATATCATTAATGTCATTGAACGCACAGATGAGCGTCGAGAAGCATTATTAAACGCCTGGGAGTTAACAGGAAAAGTCCTAATTGTTGCTGCACTGGTTTTAATTGATGACCGAGGAACGGGTCAAGTTGCCTACGGCGATGGGGTGATTACTCGCCGCAATACTTTTCAGAAATACTACGAACAGGAAGAACTTAAAATTTATATTGACCAGGTTCTTAATGTTAATGCGGTGCCAGTTGCACTTGGCATTTACTTTGTTTTCCGAGATGAAAGCCTTGCCGAAGCTTACCGCGCCTCTCGCTTTCGTTCCCGCGCCACAACTCCCAGAGTTCGTGCCAACATCAAGCGATTTGAAGATTATCAAGAAATGCTGGCACCGCTGATGGTTTTTGTCACCGAACGCGGTCGTCTGCCAGTCAAAGGTGAAGCACCAGAGTTGGAAAATTTGAGGGCTGAATTTGGTAGTTTTCGCCGTGCCTTTCAGGTCATTTTACAAGCAACCGACCAAAAAGAGTGGGATGCGATCGCTCAAAAACGCCGCTTAGACCTTTTAGTTTATCTCGCGCTAGGCAAGTTCAATCATCTGAAGCTCAAACAAATACCCCCAGAAGTCCGTAACGATATCAAATCTTTATTCGGTACCTACGAAGAAGCCTGGGAATTAGCTGAGGAAATGCTATTTAGTCTAGGCGACCCCGGTGTAATTGCTCACTGCTGTCAACAAAGCTTTGTTGGCTGTACCAGTGGTTTTAAACACGCGCCTCTCTATCCTAGTTCCTTCATCATTCATGTTTCAGCTTTTTCCGAACTCGACCCGTTGCTGCGCCTCTACGAAGGCTGTGCCAGTCGTACAATTGGACGCATGGATGAAGCCACATTAATTAAATTTCACACCTATAAACCAAAAATTTCATATTTATTCTACCCCAATTTTGACACTGAGCCTCATCCGGTTCTGCACACCAGTATGCAAATCGATCTGAGAGATTTAAGTGTCAGCTATCGGGATTACGAAGACTCCGATAATCCCCCAATTCTGCACCGCAAAGAAACTGTCATAACCCCCGATAATCCGAATTATGAAAAGTTTTCCCAACTTACTCAACAGGAAGAAGACTGGGGACTTTTAGATGATGAGCGTACTATTAAAAATCTTCTGGATTGGCAACGATGCTTGAAGGAACACTGTGCCGAAATACATGATTATAGTATTTGCTGGCGTAAAGATGCAGACCCAATTCGAGTTCAGGAATTAACAGCGGCTCGTGATAAAAGGAAAAATACAAAAATAACATCTTTTTAAACGCAAACGCAGAGGTACACAAAGACATCCGGTTTCTTTTTTTTGCGTAACTTTGCGCTTTCCTTGGCGTAACTTTGCGTTTAAAAAAAGTTCATTAAATTTAATTTCAACTAGCCTTACAATTCCTTTGCTAACTCAACCCAATGTTCAATTCCTTTCTGTGTAGGTTGTCCCGATGTTGTAAATGTTCTGATATCTCTCTTATGTTGAAAACCATGACTAATATGAATTGGTTTATCGATTCCATAAAAATATAGAGAATCAAAGGGTAATTCTTGATTTAATATCCAATCAATAACTTGATTACTAGCTAAACCTACAATAATAAAATCGCAGGCCGCACCTAGTCGTTGGCAGTAATATTTACCATTTTTATTCACTTCATGCGCCATATGTTGGTCTAGTTCCGGTGCAACCCGACCATTTTTATGACCCGTTTCTGGATCTTTTTTACCTAGACATCTTTTTAGGTCTTTAGAACAAAAGCCATAAGTTAAGCGGAAAGTATTAACACCGAAATAATCAATAATTGGATCTACAATAAGTTGATTTAGCTTTTGTAGTGCTGGCAGCGTTTCTTCTAGGTTTTGGGGAAACGGATGAATTTTGGATGCGTACTTTTGATAAGTCTGGGTACAGGTGCAAAAATCCTCTAAAGTAAGGTATTTTCCCAGAAAGATTTCTTTCATAGTTGAGGAACTATAGTGCATCAAGAGTACAATAAGCTGGTGCGAGACGGCATTCCCGAAATCATTCATCAAGCAGGACGAGAGTGCGGAGTAGAGGTAATGTCAGAGGCAGAGTATCACCAAGCATTGCGAGATAAACTCATCGAAGAAGCGCAAGAAGCCGCTGAAGCCACTTCTCAAGACTTAGTCAAAGAACTAGCCGACCTATACGAAGTCATCGATGCCTTGTGTGCAGCTTATCAAATAGAGCGTTCCTCCATTCTGGCAGAACAAGAAAAACGACACTCAGAGCGAGGTGGTTTTGACCAGCGCTTTCGATTATTGTGGACTCAGTAGCCGCGAAGTCAATACGGTAGAGGTATGGATAACCAGCTACACCTGCTAGACATCGCCGAGTCTTATCTAAGAAAATCGGTTGCACCATTAGCCACAGAGATAGACAGCAGCCCAGAAGCACTACGAGAGGCGCTCAAAGGGCTTGGCGAACGTTCTTTACTGGCGTTGCGAGTTCCCCAAGAGTGGAGTGGTTCCGAAGTCAGCGAACAGACTTTTCGGACTTTCCAAGAGCTAGTAGCAAGATATTCCGGCGCTTTGGCATTCTTGCAGACTCAACATCAAAGTGCTGCTGGGATGCTTGTCGCCAGCAAAAATTCTTCTCTTAAATGCCAGTATCTTCCCCTTATGAGCAACGGGCAGATTTTAGTCGGCGTCGGTTTCTCTCAATTGCGGCGGCAGGGCAACCCAACTGTGAAAGCCTTTCCGGTTGAAGGGGGATATCATCTAGAGGGACAAGTGCCTTGGGTGACGGGCTGGGGCTTGTTTCAAGAGTTTATTGTCGCCGCAACACTCCCCGATGGGGGCGCGGTCTTTGGCATTGTGCCTTTTGTTACGAGGTATCAGGATATGGGGAGTGCAATTACATTCACTCAGCCAATGCAACTGGCAGCAATGACCTCAACCAATACGGTCACTGCAAATCTTACCAGTTGGTTTTTGCCTCAAGAGCGTGTCGTCTCTATCAAGCCTGCGGGTTGGATTCACCAAAACGACTTGAAGAATGTCCTTCACCAAGGCTTTTTTGTTCTGGGATGCGCTAGAGCTGGACTTGATATTCTGGAAGCTGCCGCTCTAACCAAGCCAAACGCCTTTATTTCCAAAGCTTTTAAGTTACTCGACCGGGAACTTACCGCCTGTAGCACTGCCATCAGACATCCCCCTAAGCCCTTTGCAGATCGTCTGCAAATCCGAGTTTGGGCGATTGATTTAGCCGTGCGGTGTGCTCATGCTGCCATTACCGTTTCCAGTGGTGCCGCCAACTATAGCCACCATGCAGCACAGCGAGTTTACCGCGAGGCACTGGTGTTTACTGTTTCCGGTCAAACTACGGCTGTAATGGAGGCGACGCTCAGCAGGTTGGTGCGTTCAGAATCCGCACTTTATCTTAGCACTGAGGAGGCTCAGCCTAGGAACGAGAAACAGCAACTTGAAACTTATTCCTCATCCGATTAATCTATGAATCGCCAAGAAGTTGAAGATAGAACGATTCTGATTGCTTTGACAGGTTCCAGGGGCTACGGTTTAGCGACTGAAACCTCAGACTATGACTATCGCGGTATGTTTGTGGCAACCAAGCCTTATTACCTGGGATTTTCTCAAATTGAACAAAAGGATAGAGGTTGGACAGAAGAGCCAGGAAAATTTTCTTATCTCACTAAAGATACTTGTATTTATGAGCTAAAAAAATTTTTAGAACTGTCTGCCGACAACAACCCAAATATTTTAGAGGTTCTCTGGTTTAAAGATTATGTTCTTTTAACTGAAGTCGGTAATACCTTGAGACGCCATAAACAGATGTTTCTGTCAAAAAAGGTGAAGCACACTTATGCAGGATACGGTTATGCCCAAATAAAAAAATTAGAGTCTCACCGCCGCTGGTTACTCGAACCACCAACCAGAAAACCTGAGCCAGAAGACTTTGGGTTAGAGCCTGCCCAACCGCTGACGGTGGGTGAAATTCAGGCGTTTCTAGAATATCTCTACTTGTTAATTAGAGACCGGATTCAATTTTTGGAGGAAGCACAGGAACTTTATCATTTGCTAATTGCCGAAATTGATTTTAAGGGAGTATTGAAGCAATACGCTTTACCAGAAGAACCGCTGGAGTATACGCGGAAACTTACCAACAGCTCGGAAGAATTTATTAAACTACTGCAAAAAAGTCAGCAGTATCAAAATGCCCGCCGAGAATACGATAACTACCAACAATGGAAGAAAAATCGCAATCCAGCACGGGCAGCGATGGAAGCTAAAGTGGGGTATGACTCTAAATTTGCGATGCAGGCTATCCGGTTATTAAGAACAGGTATTGAAATTTTAGAGACACAAACTTTAGTGGTCGATCGCCGAGAGATCGGAGATGCACGGGAATTGCTAGCCATTAAAAACGGTGAGTATCGCTATGAAGAAGTCATGGCGATCGCTAACAACTTGTACAAAGGACTCGATGAAGCCTACGCTAAATCTACCCTGCCTCGAAGTGTAGATAGAGAAGCAATTAATCAACTTTGTATTGATTTAGTGGCAATGCAAGGGTGGTAAAGCTAATAGCCGAAAAGGTTTTGTCTTTTGCAGACTTGGCTTTTACTTTGTACCTTTTACCTTTTTTTGCCACTGGTCAATTGCCTTCTGGGCAGTCGTATAGGTGGGTGTGTCTTTTGGGACTAAAGCCGCCGTCTGAATAGCATCTTTAAGCCTTCCATCAGAGGCGCGAGTCTGCGCTGTCTGATAAATCGTTTTGCTCCACTGGGCAATTAACGGTTGTGCTTCGGCATATCCAGGCTGATCGGGGGGTACTTTGCGAACAGCGGCGATCGCGCGAGTGTAAGACGAAGCTTGTCCGGGTTGGATTAATCCTTTGGCAGATTGGAGGAGGATTTTGTTGGTTCGCTGCTGCTGTGCTTTTTCACGCCAGCTGGCGATCGCTTCTTGAGCTTCTTTATAAATGGACTGATTATCCTCTGGAACCAGTCGTGCTGCCGCGATCGCCTTATCAAACTGCCCTTGTTTTGCCCGTCCGTTGCCTAAATCCAGAATCACACCACTCCAGCGTGCAATATCTTGCTGTGCCTGTTCGTGGAGGGGTTCACCTGGTTTTATTTTCTGGGCTTCTGCGATCGCCTGACTAAACTGAGAAGCTTGATTTGGGACGATCAAAGTTCTTGCTTTATCCAACACCGCTTGATTCGCCCCCGCTTGGGTCTGTGTGCCCCCCACTCCATTCTGGGATGCGGAAGAAGAAGCTGACTGTAACGATACAGCAGTCGGTGTGGTGCTGCCAGGAGTCGCATCTGTTGAGGTATTTATTGCCTGCTGACCGATAAATGCGGCTCGGTTACGGAGAAATACCCCCCCTATCAATGCCACTACCAGTGCGATACCACCGCACCACAAAAGCAGATTCAGCCACCAGGGTGTGTCATCTACTACCCTTGTAGATTTCCCACTTGTCTGGGGGACGATAGCACCTTGACCGAGCGCTGAGCGGATGCCGGAAGGGTTATACTTTGTCTCCGATGCTTTAGAAGTTGGCTTCTGGGTCAAGGCGGCTGTACCAGATGCGTTATTATGCGCCACCATACCCGGAGTAGCCTCCTGACGATCCATGTTTCCGACGTTCTGCATACCAGAGGTGGAAGCTGCTGGAGGCGTATCTGAAGCTAATGTCGCATTCCAGTTCATCACTCCGTTCGGGAGGAGCGTTGGGAGTTTGTAGTTACTTGCCGAAGAGGGTATTGCACTCAAAGGTATCTGAACAGGTCGCCAGTGGTGTTCGCTCAACTCCGGCAGGTGCGATCGCAGATAATGCTCCAGACTCTCCAAAGTCTTGCCTTGGTTATATCGCAGTCCTTCTAGCAGTACTGCTGTAAA
>NZ_JBYCCT010000019.1:0-25243 GCF_057473865.1 Coleofasciculus sp. H7-1 | reverse complement strand
ACCATCTATCAAAGCAAGGGGGCATGGCGGCGGGAGTTGTCTGTTTCATCGGGAGAAACCTCGACGTGAACTGTTTACTCTGCAAGCATTATACTTTCTTTTCCTTTTGATTTTCGTTTAAGTCCCGTTAATGATGTTATCGCTAATCCCCAATGCCTCTGGCTCCACAGGCTTAGGAATGTGCCGTTGAAATCCTGCCGCGATAGCGAAGCGCCGACCTGTCGGTTCGCTTGTTGGTAATCAATCTCAGCAGCATAGGCAGTCAGAGCGATAGCGAAGCGCTGACTTGTCAGTTCGCCGGAATCTCTCCCTCTTGCTCTAGTTTCAGACTCCTCACCTGTCGCATCAGCATATAGCCATCAATGTCTGGCATTCCAATATCGCTGATGATGACATTAGGCTTTGATTGGCTCAGTGTAGTTAGCGCTTCCACGGCTGAGGCTACGGAGGTCACGGTTGCGCCATATTGCTCCAACATGAAGCACAAAAACTCTCGCTTGCTTTGCATCATCATCCACCACGAGAATTTGTAAGCCAGACAAAGGTAAGGAGTGAAAAGTCAGAAGTGAGAAGTTGTCTTTTTCATCCGAGTGCCTTTCTCGATGATTCTGCAAACAGGGAAGTTTGCAAAGAGAAGGTTGCACCTTGTCCTTCACCCGGACTAGATACGCGAACGGTACCGCCGTGAAGTTCTACGAGATGGCGGACGATTGCCAGTCCTAGACCCAATCCCCCAAAGGTTCGGGTGGTGCTACCATCTGCCTGACGGAAATACTCAAAGACATAGGGTAAGAACTCAGGTGCAATCCCCTTACCTGTGTCGGTTACTCGAATTTGCGCCTGCGCTCCAACCTGCTCTAATGCGATAGCGAAGCGCCGACCTGTCGGTTCGCTACTTCCCAGCGGGAGTAAACTTAACCGCAAAGGCATCGGAGATTCACGCGCGACTTGCTGCAATCGATTGGCATCACCGGAAACCTGCCCTACGCCAGGTTCGAGGATTGTCTGAATCTGGATAGACTTGGCTTCGGCTGATAAACGCACCGTCAAGGGTTGCGGCTTCAATCGTCGATACCAAGAAGAGCGGGGTAGACGTTGAGACTCAGCTTACCCTGAAGGATGCGGGAGACATCGAGCAAATCTTCAATTAATTGGGTTTGTAACTTAGCGTTGCGCTCAATGGTTTCTAAGGCGCGATCTCTCGTAGCCGGATCGTCTGACTGGAACTGCTCACCATTTGCTGTTCGTAGGAGATGAAGGCAGCAATCCCAAAATCACCGATTTTGACTGTCGAGCGTTTCCAGGTTAACGAGAATGTTCTGCGGTTTAATGTTTTTGTGGACAATGCTATGGCTGTGAATTTGGGCGAACTGACAAGTCAGCGCTTCGCTATCGCGTTTGTGATTTGAATGGCAATTTTCAAAAACGGCATCGGTTCCCGAAAGTGGTCTAGAACCTGGTCGAGCGAACTGACAAGTCAGCGCTTCGCTATCGCCCGCCAAAATCCTCCAAAATCAGATAAGGGATGCCCTGATGCACTTCTAAGGCGTAGGCTTTAACCGCCCCTGGGGTATTCAACCGTTGGGCGAACTGACAAGTCAGCGCTTCGCTATCGCATACTCATGTCTGAGTTGCTCAATATTGTTGGGCGTACAGCGATCTGGACGTAGCCTTTTGACAATCGCTGGACACCGATCTTCGACTCTGATTCCACGGTATAGGACGGCTTTTCCCCCTTCTTTGAGCAAAGTGACAATCGTAAATCCGGGTAACTTCAAGGTCATGTCAACAGATCCTATAGCCGTGCTTCGTTAGAGTAGTCAGAGGTCAAGGGTGCTTCAAATTCATCTGCTAGATGTAACTAGAGTAGCAATCGCTTCAACCAGTTTTTCCGGTTCTCCAGGCTTGGGTTTATGCAGATGGAATCCTGCTGCGATAGCGAAGCGCCGACCTGTCGGTTCGCTTATCGGTTCATCTTACCGCCTGGAGAGTCTTCTGATGTTGGTGCTTATGCGATCGCTCAACTCTTTGATTGCTTAGGTAAGAAGGTGCAACTGGACTACCCCATTAGTAACAGTTGCACCACAACAACAACGGAATCAGCTAGAAGTAAAGTCTTGGACTCAGAAAATACCCGAAAAAGCGATCGCTGATATCTGCGTTCAGAAAATTTAGCTCTACTATCCCTTGCTTATTGACTACTTTTAGAGCAGACCCACCAGAAATCGGGAAATTTCTGGTGGGTCTGCATTGTTGCTTTCAACCAAATCAATCGCTGAGTTTGAATAAATTTGTGTTCTCATTACGAACACCCATTCTCGTTACTCTTCCCAATTAACAGATGTCGCTCTCAATTTGCCATCACCGACAATAGTGTGAACTTTGAAAGAGCCGCTTTGTCCTGCACTAAGCGTGGAGGGTTCCGCGTTGACAGAACTACTTTTAATCACCTTGCCATCGAAGCCAACAACGTTATAGCTGACCTCAATCGAGTGAACTGTTTTTTGGGTTTCATTGATGATGCGACCTGTCAAAATATCACCATCAGATGTTTGGTCTGCGATGATGACTTGAGGTTTCTGACCGCATAGTTGGGTGAGGTCTAAAGTTCTGCCATCCGATGTCTGTATATAGCAAAAGGGCATATCAATCTCGGAAGCTGACGCACCCGCCGCTTGGAAATTTGCCATCCATGAATTGCTAGAAGAGTGATGATTGACGAACAAGATTGAAGCAATCCAGAGGAAAATTGTTAGATGAAGTGATTTTTGCATGGTGACAATAGCCGGTAAAAACACTAGAGAAGTATTCATTTATTGATTGCGGAAACGCCAATCTTTTTAGCTCAAACCTTGCCCTACACTGAAATAAATTGAGAAGTTCAAACTTTCGCGTTTGGGAAGTGTGCGAAGCATACGGACTGATACCTAAATTAGCTAAAAAGGGCTGAAATACCCAACAATATTTCAGCCTGTTTCAACAGATTTGAGCTATGAACAGGAAATCGACCCGCAGATGCACCCACTTACTCAGCAACTGAGTAACTCGCAACTCCAGTACCCGGTGGTAGCGAGCAAACAACCTCATAAGATCCGTTAGGAGTTTGTGCTACAGGTCCTGTGAAGTTGAACATATGCTTCTTCGGGGTACCTGCAGCACCACCGCTAAGTGCGATTGTTAATTTCTGAAATTGGAAACTTAGAGAGTTTGGTTGGTTAGCCCGCAGCTCGCACTGTAGGGTTTTAGACTGAGCGTTATTGCTGAATACATGCACAAAAGCAAGCGGTCCTGTGCTGCCATTTTCAGTCCCTGAGGTAATGTCCCGAACAATAGGACAACGCAGGTTGATGGAGGTGGTACCTTGAACTAAAAACTGTCCAGCTACACGACTAAATTGCTGATTAGAAGCTGATGTCTCAGGCTGACACATACTTCCAGAGTAGACTTTATTATCTCCAGCAAATGCTGCGGTGGGAATGGCAGTGGACATTAGAGTGGCAGTAAATGCGATCGCTACTTTTGCAAGTTTCATGTTAGACATCATCGAATCTCCTTGGTATTTACGTTATTAATCAGTGAATTGCTTGCACTAAATACCAAGTTATTCAAAGCAGCGTTCGCAAAGCGTTCAATTAAATGTGATGATAAAATTGCTTTTTTGTGATTTAGATCACTCACAGTCGGGTTAAAGCGAAGATGCCTTATAGCAAAATTTTTGGCAGCGGTTATCCTTTTTCATTTATCCTTGGCAACTCACTAATTCTGTATAAATTTTCCTGGTATTGTGCAGCAAGAAACTGAAGAAACCTATTTTTTCCGGTCTTTTATAACCGTCTCCAGCAGTTTCCACGAGCCGCAATCCGTTATGAGAAACGAGCAGGCAACCACCTGGTGATGTTAGCTATCGCAGCTATTTTACGGTGGTTATAGTTTGCATAAATACCCTAGGGTAAGCGTTTGGGGACATCGAACGCTGCAAGAACGCTATCGGAACGCTTGCCTTGATAGCTTGTTCATATACCAAGAAACATTCACAGAGGATACCGAATAAATCCTGAAGGGAGACACACCGTTTGGGTTGAATACCTGCGAATACGCTCAGTTTTTCTTATATCTATTTCCCTTTGGGATGCTACATATCAGATCCCTCCAATCCCCCTTTTTAAAGGAGGCAACAGAAATTTAAGTTTTTGCGATCGCACTCTGGATAATACATTCAAACTCAATGTTTAAAATCATTACGAGGATTCTATGACAACACTTACTCTAGACCAAACAAAAGCAGAAGCGTTTGCCGGACGGATGCTTGACATTCTCAACAGTGGCGCGATCGCTGTGATGACTTCCATCGGTCACAGAACTGGGCTATTTGACACGATGGCTGAACTACCGCCTTCTACGAGCCAACAGATTGCAGACGCAGTGGGGTTGAATGAGCGGTACGTGCGTGAGTGGTTGGGAGCAATGGTTACTGGTGGGTTTGTAGAACACAATCCGGCTAAGAATACCTACTATTTGCCCCTAGAACACGCCGCTTTCTTAACGAGGGCTTCCAGTCCTGACAACATTGCTGCATTTTCCCAATATATTCCCTTGCTAGGAACAGTTGAGGATCAAATCATCGACTGTTTTTACAAGGGTGGTGGGGTTCCCTATTCTGCTTTCAAGCGTTTTCATGAAGTGATGGCAGAAGACAGCGGTCAAACTGTCGTTGCGGCGCTAAATAACCACATTCTGCCCTTAATTCCCAGACTGATTGAGGCACTTGAGGAGGGAATTAATGTGCTGGATGTGGGGTGTGGTAGCGGTCGTGCTATCACCAAAATGGCGAAGGAGTTTCCGAATAGTCGGTTTACAGGCTACGACTTCTCAGAAGAAGCGATCGCGATCGCTCAAACTGAAGTCCAACACCTCGGTCTCGCAAATATCCGCTTTCAAGTAAAAGATGCTGCCACTTTAGATGAGGTGGAGAAATATGATTTTATCGCTACCTTTGACGCAATTCACGACCAAGCTAAGCCCGATGTAGTGTTGCGAGGAATTGCCCAAGCACTGCGTCCCGATGGTGTTTATTTGATGCAGGATATTCGCGCCTCCAGCTATGTGGGTGGCAATCTGAATCATCCGATAGGGCCATTACTTTACACCATTTCTTGTATGCACTGCATGACTGTATCGCTTGCCGCAGGAGGCATGGGACTTGGTACCATGTGGGGTCAGGAGAAAGCATTGGAAATGCTGGAAGATGCAGGTTTCACTAGCGTGGAAATCAAGCAACTTGCTCATGATTTTCAGAACAATTACTACATTGTGCGGAAGAACTAAAACCATCTAATACCAGCCTTCAATTACTAAAACCATTGAAAGCTAGAGAACCCTATGTGCAAACTCTGTGCATTTGCTGGGCGTTACCAAAAACCGAGTAGCAGTGATTCGCTACTGCTGACTACGAAACAATTCTCTTCACTGGTTGTTTTAAATCAAGCCTCGCAACCAGTTCAAAAATTATCTACTGCAAAAGACAAGTAAAACGGAGAAAAAACCATGACAACATTACTAAACCGCATCGAATTAAAAGATTATGCAGCGATCGCGACTGCCCTATCCCAAGAATTAGCAGCGAGTGCTGTCGAGCGCGATAGCCAAGCCGGTGTCCCCCATGAAGAAGTTCGGCTGCTCCGGCAATCGGGGCTGTTACCTCTGGTTGTCCCGCGAGAGTATGGGGGCATTGGGGCAACTTGGGTGGAAGCTTTGAAGATTCTTCAAGAAATTGCTAAGGCTGATGGTTCCACAGGGCAGCTCTACTCAAATCAGCTCGTTTTATCAGTGGTGGCTCAGGCGAGCGGTACCCCTGCTCAAACCGAACGCTACTATCGAGCCACTGCCCAAAACCACTTGTTTTGGGGAAATGCATTTAACACGCGGGACACTCGCCTCAAAATTGAGCCAGAAGGCGAACTGACTCTTTCTGCGCTTCGCTATCGCTTCCGGGTAAATGGAATTAAGACCTTTGGCACCGGAGTGGCAGCAGCGGATATGCGTGTATTCGCAGCCGTGCAAGAGGGGGTTGATTATCCCATTGTCTTCATCCTTCCCAAGGATCGAGAAGGCATTGTCTACAACAACGACTGGGACAATATGGCTGGACTTACGCAAAGTTTATACATATAGCGTTTTTTCGGGTTCAATCCCCCTGTGGTTGCCCTCAGATGTGGTGATGTTGCGTAAGTCCTAATGGGACAACGCTGCACCGCTAGCGGCAGTTTCACATTCCACAACGTCCTGGTGAACCCGGATGAAATTCTCGGTCCGCCGCCGTCTCCAGAGGGTGCCTTTTCCACCTTCCTGTTCGTGGTGAATCAGTTGGCGAAAACCCATGTCTATCTAGGAATTGCCGAGGGTGCCTTGGAAGCGGCAAAGGATTACACAACCACGATGACTCGACCCTGGATTACCTCAGGCGTCGATCGGGCAGCGAAATATCCCTACATTTTGCAGCATTATGGTGAGCTATGGACTGCACTGAGGGCAGCGAACCGACAGGTCGGCGCTTCGCTATCGCCCTGTGCAGTCAGGCAGCGCCGCAGGTACAGAAGGCATGGGAAAAGGGACAGGCGCTCACTCATCAGGAACGGGGTGAAGTTGCGATCGCTGTTTATACGGCTAAAGCTTTTACCACTAAAGTTGGCTTGGATATCACCACCCGCATCTTTGAAGTCATGGGCGCTCGTTCCACTGCTGCGAAATACGGCTTCGACCGCTACTGGCGCGATCTGCGGACGTTTACCCTGCATGACCCAGTGGACTACAAGCTACGGGATATTGGCAATTGGGTTCTCAATCAGGAACTGCCAATAATAACGCAGTATTCGTGAGTGTAAGGCGATCGCTTTAGAGAAGTTTAAAAGCGATCGCCCCCACGTCTGGGAAACTGAAAGCGATCGCTTCTCCTAAAAATTCCTGACTCCAACCAATAATCCCTGTCAAAGGGAAAGGAAGGAAAAAGTGAAGGAGTAGAGACACAATGGGAGATCCTTATCTGTTGGCGGCAAGTTTGTTAACCGGAGGGCAAATGTCAGTCCCGCCCCCACCCGTATTGCCCCCAAACCAGCCAGACACCCTGTTAGCATTGTGGAATTCCAGTGATTCGAGTGCCTTTCAACCACTTGTGGCTCAGAAAATCGTCCCAACAATTGAAATCACCTCTCCTGAATTCAGCCAGCAGTTGAGTTCGCAGACTGAACCTTTCCAGGCGACTGACACACTAACCATTACCACAGCGACTTCACCAACAGCAGCTCCAGCGACAGAACTGGAACCCTCTCTACAAGCGATGCTGAAACCGGATACAGCAACGACAAAACCGGCATCTGGCAGTCAACTTTTTTACCAAAGATTAGCCGCCCTGAAAGCAGGTAAGATTTATACTCGTCTGCCTGCTGATAGTTTTCAGTCATACTGGGCGAACAAAGCAGGCACTAAGGCACTGTCTTTCCAAAAACCTAGCTATGAACAGTGGAAACGCCTACTGGCAAAGGAAGCTAGAGCAGTTGCTGAAGGTCAGGGTTCCAATCGTCTCTCCGTATTAGTGGGAGATTCTCTCTCATTGTGGTTTCCCCAAGAACGTCTTCCTGGGGGGAGTTTGTGGCTGAATCAGGGAATTTCTGGAGATAATTCCCGTGGCATCTTAAAAAGATTGTCTGCTTTTTCCCAAACTCGTCCCGATGTTATTTACGTTTTAGCTGGCATCAACGATTTGCGCCAAGGTGCAACGGATGAAACAATTCTCGATAATCTTCGCCAGATTGTTCGTCGCTTACGACAAGAGCATCCTAGCAGCTCAATCATCGTGCAATCCATTCTTCCCACCCGGATTAACACTATCCCAAATCGCCGAATTCGTAACCTCAACCAACAACTTGCTATCCTTGCTCAACAACAGGGTGCAGGCTATCTAGATATTCACTCTCGTTTTAGCGATGTCGAAGGAAATTTGCGTCTGGACTTAACGACGGATGGGCTGCATTTGAGCAGTCGGGGATATGAAGTTTGGCAATCGGCACTCCAACAGGCAGAATCGGTAATTGCGCTCAATCGGAATAATGTGCGTGCTTACAACTCGGTAAAGCGATCGCGCCTCCCTGAGGAATCTGGATTAAATTAAGTGGTAAAAAATTTACGTTTTGTAGGGGCATGGCAGTCAATACTTCTCGGATAAGCGACCATTTGAGATCAAGTAGGTTGGGTTGAGGAACGAAACCCAACGCTAATATTAGGTTTGTTGGGTTTCGTTACCTCAACCCAACCTACAATTTTTCCTAACCGAGAAGTATTGGCATGACACAGAAAAAGCCCCTACGCAGGGAATTGGAGGGCAATTCAATTCCTAAAAAAATCAGAGCGATAAAGCTCTGATTGTCAAACTAAGTTCAGTGGAGTTTCCAAAAATTGTTAGAAATAATGGCGCGGCTATCGGTTTATCAGCCAATCAATCAAAATCAGCCCAATTAGATGCCTTGACGAGAAACCAGCTTTTCAATATCCGCCTGAGTTTGGTGCAATAGCTGCTCGCGGCTATCAACAGCCTTGGTGAGAGTGGGAACAAGGTTGCGCGCTTGTAACGCCATGTGAAGCTGTAGATGCGCCACGTACTCACTAAAATCTTCACGAAATGAAGGAGTTGAGGATTGCTGTAAAGGCACGTTTATTGTGTTCTCCATCGTTATCTCTCAGCCGTTTGTCAACCTTAACGAAGTTATCACACCGTTCAGAGTCTCTTCTAACTTTGCAATGAAGTTTAATCGTTTTTGGGGAAATTGTTTAAGAAATGTAAATATTTTCCGGAACTATTTAAACTTCTTGGCATTTCCCCTGATGGGACTGAGTGGGAGACAGGGAAAGGTGAGGAGAGAATGTTCACTCATTCCCTTTTTCCCCATTCGCTCATTCCCAATTTCTATCCCCCAATTCCCAAGCGTCCCGCCAAGCCTGGAGTGAGAGGTAGGAGAGTTGCCACCGTTAAAAACAGAGCCAACAACCCTAAAGCAGCTCGCGCATCATCGGGTTCGGAAATCTCATTCAAGCTAGGGCGTTCCAGACCCCGCTGTAAGAACAGAATCACAATTGCCCAGTACAGCAGCAAAGGATTCGCCGGATTCACCAGAGAGATAATTCCCAGCAAAATTAACGTGGCGACGGTAGCGCGTCGAGCGATTTGGCGTCCGTAGATTGCCTGGACGATTCGACCTCCATCAAGCATTCCCGCTGGCATCAAGTTGAACGCTGTTACCACCAAACCAAGCCAACCGATAATCGTCAGCGGGTGGACATCAACCAGGGTTTGCTGGAGACTAGAACCGAGGACAACTCGTGCCAGAGTGCCCACCAAAATTGACCCCTGGAAGAACTCCGATGGCACCTTAAATAGACTGCCTTCGTGGGAAAGAATTAAGCCGACGATTAGCATCAATAGGGAGACAATACCACCGGCAGCAGGGCCAGCTAAAGCGATATCAAACAGCACTGTGCGATTGGGCAACAGCGATTCAAACCGAGTAATCGCCCCAAACGAGCCAATCTGCGCGGATGGGATGAAAAAAGGAAAACTCAGGCGAATGTTGTGACGACGAGCGAGGAACCAGTGACCGAGTTCGTGAGTCACTAAAATCACCCAGATTCCGGCACTGATGGGCAGAACTTCGCCCCATCGGCTTGGGTTGCTGAAGAAATCAAAGCCGAGGAAAATTCCCGCAGTCTCTAAGCTAGCGGCAATGGTAGCCACGACGAGGACACCTGCCAAGATGTTCTGAGGTAACGTTGCCGGTTGCGGATCGTTGCTGCTGGGGAGAACAATCACCACCGGCTTCTCTTCCGGATTTTCTACTAAAAATAGCCGGTAGCGATCGCCCAATCTCTCCTGCAAACTCACAGACAACCGGGAATGAACCACCGCAGGCTCTCCCCGCAGATTCCCCTTGAAGATGGCTCCTTCCTGATAAGGAATGCTTTCTGTGGCAAAGAAGGTATCAATGCCAAAAATTCCTTGGATGTTTTTCAAGTCTTCATCGGGAATGGGAACCACTTCTTGGGAGACGGGATTTGTCGCCTCTTTTGGCGTCGCCGCCGGTGTCTCTTTCCCATTTGCCTCAGAAGTCTCTTCTGTCGGGAGCGATTCTTGCATCATTTTCAAGACTCGCTCCCGCAGTATGGCATCCTCACCGGCTGCCCGCAGTTTATTTCCGATGAAGATGTACAACCCAGCGGAGGCTATCAACATAAACAAGATGCTCACCAGGTTGATATAAATCCCCGCTGCGAACAATCCAAAAAACAACAGCCAGGGAGACATCAACACCACTGACTGCAACCAAGCTAAGATGCCGAGTTTGCCGAATGGCTTGGCACGGTAGAAGCCCCAACCCAGGATGCCTAAAGCCACCAGCACAATTAAAACTGTCGCCGTAGTTTCCGATCCAGTAAACATTTTTGATGAGGAGCCGTAGCAGCTATAGCCAACCAGTCTACTGTATTTCAATTTCTGATAAGGATTCAAGGTTACTCTTGGCTCTCAGTCGGGAAATGATTTCAATTTCCGATCGGAATTCATCCAGTCATCTCCACACCCCCTTAAATCCAGCGCCACATTCGAGCGAGCCGCACTCAGCTTAAATTTCCTGAATGCCAAATAAATGCGGCTCTACCGAACTTGCTATGCAAAACTGTTAGAAACTAAATAGCATAAGTTTGATTTGGCAGGGGTTTGGGTTTTTGATAGTTTAATTTATTATGGAATTTCTGCCAAATCAGGCTCAGTGGTAATTTCAGCAATTTTTACCATGCTAGGTTCGGTAGAACCATAAATGCTCAATAAACTTGGTTGAGATTAACGCCAATATTTACCGAGTAGGAAGCCGATGCTATTTAAAAAGTTAGAAAATTGTCACCCAAATAAATACAACTGTAATACTATACAAGCCAAACTTACTGAAGACTTCTGTAAGTTTCTCTTATCAGAGCGCCCGTTTCAGCATCATAAACGCCTACAACTTGAACATTGTTAATCATGCCTACTTTAGGATGGTTGATGCCTTCTGGATAATAGGATTCAACAACCCAGACGAGACGGTCAGGTGATACCTGCGTAAAGTCCTTCACCTTCGTACCGGACGTTTGATGATACTCTCTAAATGTTTTGACTTCTACCTTTTGAAGTTTGCCTTTATTTTCTGCTATCTTATCTTTTTTGATCTTTTTGTTGATGTCGAATAACTTATCCTTTGGAGTCTCCTTGTTTGCTTTAAAAACGGCTTCTGGATTGCTATTCACTCTGGGAATAATTGGACCTGTTGGATCTGGATTCAGGTTAACTGCATCATCTGCTGTATATCCTTCAGGTTTTCCTTGAGGTTTTTCATTCATTACGGCATTAACACTCAAAACAAATAGGGGAATTGTCAGAAATGCTAAAACAACAATTATCTTTCTAAGACTCATAGCCAAATCTGTTTACCTTGTTATTACTTCTCTTTCTTTGTTACGTAAAGTTTTACTACCAAAGCTACGGCGATGCTTTGCTTGTAAATATTGAAGTAGGATAAACATCTCACACTGTTGTAATACCAGCACCTGAAGTTACATTCAATCCACCACTACCCCAAAATCTCCAAGCACCAGCATGATTATATTGAAAACTTCTTTCATTCCAATCTAATGATGCGGAATAGATTGTATTTGTTTCAAGTCCAACATCATGAAATTTTCCTGGACCAGGTGCATAATAGACAGTTCTCTTAACACCATTTATGTATAAAGCCCAATTGTCTTTGTTGATACCTTCTCGTTGCATGTGCCATTGATGAGTACTATTTCGTTCCGTGGAAGGACCAAAAATTCTCTCTTCAGCATAATAAGTGACGTTGCCGTTGCTATTCCTATCTCCCTCTGCCGCAAAATGACCGTAATGAGGTCCAGAATATCCTGTGCTCAATTCGTTAAGTACTCCATCTGTGAAGCCTAGTTCAACCCAGCCATTATTAACATCCTTATGTAGCCACATCTCATGATTTATAAACCTTGAATTGCTTCCAGGTACATAGTAGGCATTTATACTATTGATCGTTGCTTTGAAGAGGGCTCCTTCAAGGTCTGTTTTAGAGTTTTGAGCAATCCCATATTTACTAGGACTGCTTTGTAGGTGATTTGCTAAGACTGGGCTAGAAAGATAAACTACTACAGCAGCAGTTATTACAGTAATAGAGGGTAAACTTTTCTGGCTCTTCATTACTTGGTATGCTAAAAAGTTGATTCCAAAACTTGAAAGGCTTACCTAGCAAGGTATAACGATTTTGGACTGTATTTTCTATTTAATAAACGCTAAATTGGCTTAAATTCATGGCTAGTATAGCTTGTGGCGCTTCTTGACTATAAATTTAGCATACCAACTACGGAAGAGCCACTTTTCTTTAACATCATGAGCATCCAAGCGGTTAAATTTTGCTTTCTATTAGGTTATGAGCTTCCGGCATTATAGCTAAACACATCATCGAACCTAGCACACCATTTTTCAAAGCATGGCGGTATGGCGGAGGAAATGGTTTCTGTCATAGGGGTTCCTCAACGTGGGAGCTTTGCCTTATTTAAATTATAGACTTTTTGTTTGGGTTGTTTGTTTAAATCCCGTTAGGTCGTCCTATAGGTAAAATTTATTCAAATACAGTTATACCTGGATAAGTTTTATAGTATTACAGTTGTAGATAAGTTAGATTAGATAGGCTGGTTCATCGGTAGATACTACAGTTGTAGATAGTCTTGCCAAAGCTACCGAACGGTCTGTTGTTGCACTCCTTAAATGGATTAAAGAGGTTTGCAAAAAAACAATCATCGTGTCTCATTGGCAAGACGCTGATAAGTACAACTGTAGTACTTTAGTGCCACAAAATGACAAAACAGGCGATCGCGTCATCAAGCCGCAATTTGAGGCTGCTGAAAACTTCTCAGAAGGGCTGGCAGTCGTCACGATTAACAAGGCTGGCACCCGTAAAAATTGGCAATCAGTGGGGCTATATCCGCCGATAAAATCAGCCAAGATTGCCGTTCCCAAAAATAAACTCTGCATTATGCGATCGCACTCCAGCGACTCGCAATCGGCATTCGCCAGCCGGTGCCAAAAGCCCGATCGGTAATTTTCAGTCCAGGCGGTGCTTGTCGCCGCTTAAATTCGGCACGCGCCACTAACTGCATCACTTTATTGACAACGACTGGATCGTGACCAGCTTCGATAATTTGAGCGGTTGATTGATGTTCGTGAATTAATCGCTGCAAAATATCATCCAGAATGTCATAAGAGGGCAGAGAATCTTGATCGACTTGACCGGGTTTTAGTTCGGCACTTGGCGGTTTTGTGAGGATATTAGTCGGAATAATTTCACCGTTGCGATTCAGCCAATTGCACAGAGAATAAACGCGAGTTTTCGGCACATCAGCAATTACCGCTAATCCCCCATTCATATCGCCATAAAGCGTACAGTAACCGACCGCCATTTCTGACTTGTTCCCCGTAGAAAGGAGGAGATAGCCAAACTTGTTCGCGATCGCCATTAATAAATTGCCCCGAATTCGCGATTGAATATTCTCTTCCGCAAGTCCAAAAGGCGTTCCGGCAAACAGAGGTTCTAAAGTTTGGTCGTAACCCTGCATCAGCTGCCCAATCGGTAGAGTTTGAGTGGCAATAGCCAGATTTTCAGCTAATTTCAGCGCATCTTTGACAGAATGATCGGAACTGTAGGGCGAAGGCATGAGAACGCCGAATACATTTTCTGCCCCTAAGGCGGCGGATGCGATCGCTGCTACCAATGCCGAATCCACTCCACCACTCAAGCCAATTGTGACTTTGGAAAAGCCACACTTGCGGGCATAGTCTCGCACTCCCAACACCAGCGCTGCCCAAATTTCCTCCTCTTCACTTGCGGCAAGCGGTGCTACCCCGCCGTTGTCTCCGGTTACTAAGGGAGGGTTAGGGGGGATCAAATCTCGCTTTTCCTCATCAAATTCCAGCAACACCAAATCCGTCTCAAAGCGAAGGGCACGACACACCACTTCCCCGGCGTCATTCAAAGCGAAACTGCTACCATCAAAAATTAAGTCATCATTTCCCCCAACCTGATTGATATAAACGATCGGTTGGCGGTAACGGACAGTAGTATGACGCAACATCGCCTCTCGCAGGTGCTGCTTACCAACACTGTAGGGAGAAGCTGACAAATTCACCACCAAATCTACACCTAATTGAGCTAAGTCAGCAATCGGATTCACTGCATAGCTGCGCTTTCCCCAAAATTCCTCATCGTTCCACAAATCTTCGCAGATGGTGACGCCGATGCGGAGATTATCGAGAGTCAAAGAATTCGGCTGAAGTCCCGGTTCAAAGTATCGATATTCGTCGAAAACATCGTAGGTAGGCAACAGTCGCTTGTGAAAAATTTGCTGTATTTTGCCCTGTTCTAACCAGGCAATACTATTAAATAACGGTTTACCTCCGGCAACGTGCGCTTTGGGATTTGGCTCCACCGTGCCCACCAACACCGCTAAATTGGGTGGCAAATCCCCCGCCAGCTGCTGCAACACCACTGCCATAGACTCAACGAAACCGGGATTCAGCAGCAAATCTCGTGGTGGATAGCCGCACAAAGAGAGTTCTGGCGTCAGCAACAAACGGGCACCCTGCTGAGTTGCCTGTCTTGCCGCCTCTAGAATTTGTTGGGCATTGGTAGTGAGGTTGCCAATCGTGGGGTTGAGTTGAGCGATCGCAATTTTCATATTCAGTAATTACCTATGTGAGGGCATTTTGCGTCGTTCTGATTATTTAAACTAATTTTTCAATCGCAGTCATTAAGATTTAGATTGCCAATGTTTTAATTCTTCAGCCATAAAATAATTCACCAAATCTTGATATAGCTTTTCAATTACATCTGGATTTAAGCCTTGTTCTTCAGCCCAAAGGCGTCTTTGCTGCAACATCGACTGAACCCTTTCCGGGGCTTTTACACTGGTTTCGCTAGTTTTAAAGGTTGCCGCCGCTTTTACATATTCAAATCGTTTACCAAAAGCTGCAATAATTTGGCGGTCAATCCTATCAATCTCCTCACGAATTTCTTCGAGGTTTGAACAATCTTTAGGATCTTGCCTATTTGACCAATTATCTAGATTTTGCATCCTTTTCTTTCCTTTCAGCTCTTTTTAAACGCAAAAGATAACGCCGAGGCAGAGAAAAATCATCTTTTTTTAACTTAGCGAACCTTGGCGCGAACCTCTGCGTTAGCGAAGCGGCGCGACAGCGCTACCTTTGCGTTTAAATAAATACCAACGGTTTATCCTTAAATGGAGAAAACGCTTCAGCATCAAACCGATACAAACTCGCCGGACGCCCCGCCCCCCGCGATACTTTGACCTTGGTATCGTAAAGAAAACCCAGCTTCAAGAGTCGGGCGCGAAAATTGGAATAATCTGAGAAGTTTTCACCTAAAACGGTGGTATAAAGCTGATATAAGTCACTCAAAGTAAACAACTCCGGTAACACTTCAAAGGCGACTGGGCTATATTCCAATTTATTTCGCAGACGCCGATGACCATATTCTAAGATTTTATTGTGGTCAAAGGCTAATTGTGGCACTTGCTCCAAAGGATACCAGGCAATTCCACTAACTCCATCGGCAATTAATTCAGCTTCTTCAAATCGCACTAAAGCAAAATAGCTGACAGACAGATAACGAACTCCGTAGCTTTCTTCGCATTCCCTCGGATCTCGTCCAGGCCCGCCAAAAGTGTATAACTGCTCTAGGTACAGATTTTTTACGCGAATCTTTTCAGCCAAAATTCGATAGGCGGCATCTTCTAAAGATTCTCCTTGGCGCACTAAAGTACCGGGCAGACTCCACCGATCTGAAAAAGGTTCGTCCTGCCGCATTACTAACAAAACTAATAGTCGGTTTTGCGCCGTATCGACTGAGAAAATCACATTATCGACTCCGACTTTAAAATCCGCTAATGCCGGTTTTTTTACCGAATCACCTATCTTTTTTGAGCTGCGTCCTCGCATTCGTATAAACGTTCTCTATGAATATAGTCCTCAACGGTCGTCGTCAAGGCTTGTCTGTTGCCATTCTCACGATAAGCGGTGGAAGAAACCGCCGGTGGTTTGATGTCAGCGATCGCAATCTGCGCCCCTAGTTGCCTCAGCGCCTCCAAATCAGAGTCATCTATCGCATATCCTGGTCTAGGCACCACGAGCAGATGTACTTGCTGCAATAAATCTTCAACTCTATACCAACGCGGCATCTGGTTTACCAAATCCGAACCAATGACGACGGTAAAATCTGCTGACATCCCCCAGCATTGCCTAGCCTTCTGCACCGTCTCCAGAGTTCTAGGACTACTGAATTCCGGATACAGCCCGATATTATGGCAACTCGGATGAATTTCCTCAATCAGCAACCTTAGCATCGTTGAGCGATGTTCTAGCGGCGTTTGATGCGATTTAAACGGATTATTCGACGCCCAAACCGCCACCCAATCATAGTGTTGCGACAGCCACCTCAAAATCGCTTGATGCCCAGAAGTCGGCGGGTCAGCACTCGTACCAAACAAAGCAATTCTCATTATCTTCCTAATTCCTCTTCTTTCCTCTTCTTTCCTCTGCGTTCTCTGCGTCTTGGCGGTTCGTTCTCAAATCCCTTAATCGGGACGACGAGTTTTTTGCATCAACTCCAACAATGCAGCCGAAACCTCCACCGACGGAGACACAGGCGAATCCAATTGGCGAGTCTCCGCTGGTAAACTAGCCACCGAAATAGCAGTCCGTTCTCGAATTTCCGCTAAAGATTCTGGTAGAAACACCCGTTCGCCTTGCTTAAACATCGGCTGCAACAACGGCTGCTCAAACTGCGGACTTTCCGTCACCAATCCCAATCGATCTCCTTTCATCAAATTGCCCTCAAAGCAGCGAAAAATCTGCTTGCGACCAGGATAAGTTAACTTGCCACTCGACTGCTTCATCACGGGAATGCCATCAATTTCAACCAGTTTATACACTCCATTGACTGGGGTTCCCGTAACCAATCGAGTTCCCAATCCATAACCGTCAATGCAAGCACCCGCTGCTTGCAATCGGGCAATTTCCCACTCATCCAAATCGCCACTAGCAAAGATGGGAACATCCGGTAAAAGCGATCGCACTTGTTTGGATAACCCTACCAAATCACCAGAATCTAGCCGCACCCCAGACAATTGCATTTCTCCGGCATCGATCTTTTCTGCCAGCATTTGGGCAGCGGCAACTGTATCGTAGGTATCAATCAACAACGGCGCACCCGGAAAATATCGATGGAAGGCGGTAAAAGCCTCTCCCTCACTCCCAGCGGTTGCTGTCAGCGCCATTACCAAAGCATGAGCGATCGTCCCGCTGGGCTTTTGACCCAACTTGATCGCCGCCAGTACATTAGAAGTCGCGTCCAATCCAGCCGCCAATGCCGCCCTGGCTGCCCACAGAGACGCTTGGGGGCTAAAAGCGCGTCTGGTGCCAAATTCCAGCAACGTCGCTTCCTGTACGGCGACATCCCGAATCCGCGCCGCTCGCGTGGCAACTAAAGTTTGATAATTAATCGTATTTAGCAGGTAGGTTTCCACCAGTTGAGCTTGCCAAAGCGGAGCTTCCACCCGCAGCAGCGGCTCGTTGGCGAATACGGCGGTTCCCTCTGGAACTGCCCAAACATCGCCTGTGAAGCGAGCATCTGCCAATAGCGACCAAAATCGCTCCGGTGCCCGATCGAAAATTCCGGTCGCCTGCAAAGCCGCTATCTGGCTGGGACTGAAGCGGAATTTCTCCAGATAGTCCAGCGCCTGTTCCAACCCCATCGCAATCAAATAGCCAAAGCCAGCGGGTAGACGCCGCGCAAATAGCTCAAAGCTTGCCCGTGTTTGATCTAAACCTTCGCCGGTGTAGCAAGCTGCCATTGTCAGCTGATACAGGTCGGTCAAAAGGCTGTAATCTTCAGAAGCGATCGCCAGTTCCCGATCTTCTACCCTAACCGGCTCCTGAAGCAGGTTAGCAGGATACTTTACAAGTCTGTCCACGGAAGTTCTCATAGTCTTGCTGCCTAGCAAGAGTGGGTTCTCCAATTATAGTAATATCTACCATAATAGTGTCAAGGCATTTTGATGATTGCTTCAAAAACAGGGTGGCTGAAGATAGCTTTACTGCCATCTTCAGGTCATTCTTAGGTTATATACATTATTTTTAATAGTATTTTGACTCAAAAGCTACAGAAAATGGCAATTGATGTCAGAAGGATAGAGGAGAGGATGCGGCGGCGTTATCCATGAGTCATTAGCCATTAACCATCAGTTTTTAGGGTTAATTGTGCAAAATCTAAATAGATTTTAAAGTATGTAGAAATATTAAGTAAACTAACCGCAACTCAACTTTAAGCAAAGTATTGCAAACCTAATCAAACAAGTATTGCAAATTACCTCAAATTATCGAGCCGTATCCATAATAAAAGTATCAAAGACTAATATACATTTCATCGAAATCCCCAAAGGAATCTGGAGAGTAAAGATATGAGTCTTACCAGAATGTTTGAGAATATCATCCAATATTTTTCTGGCGCGATCGCCCGCATTTTTGGACCAAGTGACGATGAGTATCCTCTGACTGGCGTGCAGCCCTTTACAGGGGAATCTTTCAAAGAACATCCTGGAGAAGATTGGTAGTCAGCCTGAATACTTTTTTCTATATTGTTGGAGTCAAAAATAACAAATTTGGTGGGGAAAGAGCCTCTTTCCCCACCAAATTTTATGAGATAATTTTAAAAATTATTCTTGTGAGATGGCTAAAAAGTCCCGCCAGAACATCTTTTAATGTGTCAGTCACCTCAGACTGCTCTGTTGGATGGTTTAACATCCCTTTGGTGGCTGCAAAGCAGGGGAAACGACAAAAACCCTGTACCACTAACGCGCAACTGGCTTGGGGGAGCTAATATCCTGAGAATTGGGGATGAATGACCACTCGCCGCCCAGACGCCGTTCTCCTAAGTGGGGCAATTCGCAGGACAAACAGCAAAACGCCTGCTATGGTCGGGCGACATTCGGTGGATGAGGATAAATTCACTCACTGAATGTTACATAGTTCTATGGTGGCAGCGTTCTATAAAATTGTATAATTTTGATACAAAAGTTAGAAGTTATTTAAAGTTCTAAATAATCATTTGACGTAGCTGATGTTGTTCCTGGTTAAACTGCTTTTGTTCGGGGGTTAATACGTCATAATCGATGGGCGATCGCATATCCCACTGCACTTCTGCCAAAAGCAGTAAAGTCCCCGCCATCACTAAACCCGTGGTGAGAAATTGCCAAGCACCGACATAGGGTAATATCGCCATCCCCAACAGATGAACTAACCCATTGATCAGGAAAGTACGCGATCGCATTCCCACACCTGTAAAAAAGTAGCCAATGGTACTTAATCCTAGCCACAACTGACACAGGTTCATCAGCAGCAACCCCCAACCCAGAAAAAGAGCCAAGTCAGTTAGCACCACCCCGAATAACATCAGCACAACCCAGCTATAAAGCAGCCAGCGCAGGCGTTCTACTTTCACCCAAAAGTGAGTCAACACCACCATCCCCACCGTACCGATTAAGGTAAGTGCTGACCAAAACATCGCTTGCACATACCAGCTGACGGGTAGAAACTGAGCATTTATAAAAATTGCGGCTGTAATCCAACCCCAAACCATAAACGCCTGATCGATTCGAGAATAAAAGCTCGAAACCAGCGTTTTAGTTCCAACTTGCAAGTGAATACGTAAAAGCCCCTGACGATCCTGAAAATCAAGGGCTTCCTGTTTGCTACGGACAAGCGGTTCAGCAGGATTTAAAAAAGTCATTAACATCTATCTTTAGATATAAATTGAATAAAGCGGGAATATATCCCTAGGTAGGCTTCTTCAAATATCTTAACAGAAGTACAAAATTTGTAATCTGGGATTCCACTGATCTTGGTACCAAACCAACTTTTCGCTGGTTATTGAGGGTGTTAGCTGAGTAAAAGCAGCTGAGTCAAGAAAAAAGCGATCGCGGCACTGCCTACAGGAACCGTCAGATTGTCGATGCCGAACCATGAGAAAGCTTCTAAGACAGTAGCGAGGAAAGCCACTAAAAGCGGCACTACCCAAGTTTGCCAGATATTGCCCTGGACTCCTAAAAAAATCAAGCTACTCACCCCATAGCTAACCAGGAACATCGTCAGCGAGCCTTCCCAACTTTTGTGGATGCCCCAAAATTCATAGGGATGCTTACCAAATCGTTGACCAATCAGGGCAGCTAAGCCATCTCCCCAAGTCATCACCAAAATTCCCAGTGCTGCGTATTGGGGTTGGTTTAGAGGCCAGAACCAACCGATTAAAATGCCAATACTTAGGGCGTAGAAAAATGTCCCCAGACTCTTGCGCCCAACACTATTAATCCCTGGAAGGATCGGGAATTTGTATGACAAAAGAGCCACTGCACTCGCTAAAATCGAAGCCGTAATGCCCACCCAAGCGGGAAGGTTCAGCCACCAGGCAAGCAAAATCACATTGCCCGTGCCAATGTGAACCACCTTTCGCACCTTTTCCGGTTCGGTGGAAGTGTAGCGATGCAGCCCTTCTGCCAGTAACACAAGAATGCCCAGACAAGCCCCAACTAGCCCAATGTGGAGCCATAGATCCGGAATTGATTCTAACCACAACACGGATTTAAGCAAAGATTGAATTATAAAAAAAAGCTCTCCTTACCAATCTATTAGATTCAGGACACAGTAATGAAAATATTACTAATTTGGCTAATTCGGGGATACCGAGTTTTGATTTCTCCGCTATTTCCCCCAACCTGCCGGTTTCAGCCGACTTGTTCTAAGTATGCTTTGGAGGCAGTCGAGCGATTTGGCCCTTGGCGCGGCGGCTGGATGGCGATTGGGCGTATCTTGCGCTGCCATCCCTTCCACCCTGGCGGTTACGATCCGGTGCCACCAGCAGCGACTCCGACGGCAAAAGAAACCGAGTAAATTTAGGCGATCGCGTCTTGTTGGCTTTTCCACAATCATCCAGTCGGGTGAGTCAAGAGGAAGTGCAGCGAATGGGATTTCAGCCGGACACCGAACTCCCAGCCCGGTTTTGTCTTCGGTATTGGCGTTACGTGCTACCGCTGACTAAAACCCACAAACCATGCTAGCGATCCAGAAAATCACCCGATCGGGTGAGTCCAAAGGATGAGGTTTGCTGGCACCTCCTCTTTTACACTAAGTAGGAAACTTCTATTGCCCTTTGGGGAGTAAAAGCTTTATTTAGTGCGGCAGATTAACAGGATGACTCATCGAAAAACTGGTTTAACAGTTAGAGATTCAGAAACCGCTGACTGCTAAGAATTCATTGCGATTAGCGATTAGCCTTCACCAGAAACAGATAAAGCTGCGATCGCCCAAGTTTATAAAAAAACGGTTGAAAACACTTAATTTTTCTGGCTGGCGCGAACTGATAGCTACTGATTTTCCGGGTCATATCGTTAATATAAAAATTTTTGAGGGGTGAATATGTCTCTAATCCGCGACCTTGTACAACAGGCTCTGTCAACTGGTTATTTAACTATTGCAGCAGAAAATCAACTGCGGCAGCTTTTAAAAACTAAGTATGGTATGGAAGACTTCAACGCTTTCATGACCTTACAAACGGCTGCCATGTCTGGTCAGGTGAAGCAAGAATCGCGGGAATTGAGAGGTTTGCAGGAAACTTTCTGTAGAACGAATAAGCAATCTAAAACTCAATACGCAATTCGGTAATTTTTCACTTTTATCCATGCATAAAGGGCAAGTTCATGGCGGAAACCCAATGCTTAAAAATTCGGATTAAGCCAGGATTGACCATTCCTGTAATTGGTTGGCTCAAGAACTTGAACAATCAACTGGATGAAGTACGGGAATTACTGCGGAACGAGGGAATTCTTATAGAATCCATATTTCTCGAACGCAGCAAAGATGGAGACTTTTTGATTTTGTATCAAAAGGCAGAAGACTTGAGCAAAGCTAGTGAAGCATTCTATCACTCAAGCTCTCCACTCGCCTTGGCTACTCAGAAATTCATCAGCGAAACATGGGGAGACATCCAGCCACTAGAATTAGTCATCGACTTCGAGCGGATGACAGAAGTTTAGGCATTGAGAAAGTTAACTATCAATATTACGCTAGCTAGACCAATTTTTAGCCAATAGGGTGAGTCTGACAAAGCGGAATATGCAACTTTATCAGCAGATTGTAATTGTAGAGTGTGGTGAGCCGCTCACTGCCATTCCTTTGGAACAATTTGCGGTTGTCTCTCCCCATCCTTATGAAAAATTGGGTGCGACTTATGGCGATCGCTCACCTTATTATCTCCGTCAGGGTGTCCTCGAATGCCTGATTGCCGCCCAACACCAGTTGGCTGTCACGAATCCAGGTTGGCGGATCGATCTTTTTGATGCCTATCGACCCGTGGAAGTCCAGCAATTCATGGTAGATTACACCTTTGCTGAAGTGGTTCAGGCTCAAGGTTTAAACTTAGCTGAGTTAACAGCAGCTCAGCGTCAAGCGATTTGGGAGATAGTTTATCAATTTTGGGCACCCCCCAACCTCGATCCAGCAACGCCGCCGCCTCACAGTACGGGGGCTGCGGTGGATATCACCTTAGTAGACAAGACTGGCAAGACGATAGATATGGGGGGAGAAATTGATGAAATATCAGCGCGATCGCATCCCCATTATTATGCCAATAGCACCCAGGCAGTAGAACAGCAGTATCATTCCCATCGCCAGCTGTTAAATGATGTAATGCTCCAAGCTGGGTTTCGCCGTCATCCCAACGAGTGGTGGCACTTCTGCTTGGGCGATCAGATGTGGGCGTGGTTATGCAATCAAGAAAATCCCCATCATCCTGTAACTGCCCGTTACGGGAGAGTTGCTTGAGCAAGGATAAGGATATCTATCGCTATCTCAAATGCCTTAACATCTACAGGACTTACTCAACATCACCACATAGTAAGGGCAACCACAGGGGAATTGAACCCGAAAAAGCGCTATATGTATAAGCTTTGCGTAAGTCCCGATCTAGTTGTTGAGTGATAATTTAGCCTTTTTGTGCATTTCCTAGCAATTTAATCGGAATCTTCGCTGGGAATTTCTCTTTCCCTCTCTCCTTTGCTGCTCATCGCTGCTAGCAAAGAAGGAGCAACCGGACGTGGTATCAGGGAAGCTAGTCAGATATCCTAAATTAAGAATGGATAAAAAAACGATGACTACATCTAGGCGCGTATTCGTTTTAATATTTAATCCTCGGACTGACAACGAGGGGATTCACTCGATTCAGATTGGCGATCGCAACTGGATACTCATGTTTGAATCAGAAGACGATGCGACTCGCTATGCGATGCTGCTAGAAGCACAAGATTTTCTCAGTCCCAGTGTTGAAGCTATCGATGCAGAGGAAGTCGAGGGATTTTGCGAGGGTGCAGGTTATGAGTGCAAGTTAATTCCGGAGGGATTTGTTCCCGAAGGAGATGCAGAACGTCTTTTTCTGGTTCCGCCAGAAACTAACCTGGAGGAAACAGACTGGAAACCAGATGCTCCGCAACCGGATTTTGATCTAGACAGAATTCGTCGTCAATTAGAAGGACTGTTATGAAAGGATGAAGGAGGCTCGCGATCGCGTAGCCGATAGCGGCGCTTTCTTCGCAGGATGAACGATAAAAAAATGAAGGATCAAGGATGAAGAATCTGGAGGAGCGGGGACATCTTTTAACAGAACAGGTTAATCCCAATAGCCAGAATCTAGACCAGATGAGTTCTCTGGAATTGGTAGATTTGTTCAATCAGGAAGATGCTCAGACGCTAGCAGCGATCGCCATAGCGAGAACTCAGCTCGCTGAAGCCATCGATAAGACGGCTGAGGCGTTACGTCACGGGGGACGCCTGTTTTATGTGGGAGCTGGCACGAGCGGGCGTCTGGGCGTCTTGGATGCAGCAGAGTGTCCACCCACCTTTTGTACGCCGCCAGAACTGGTACAAGGGATTATAGCCGGGGGTGCGGGAGCGTTAATCCGCAGCTCAGAAGATTTGGAAGACAAACATGAAGACGGGGTATCTGCGATCGCAACTCGGCATATTACCCATCTCGATGTCGTTGTCGGAATCACCGCCGGAGGAACAACACCTTTTGTCCACGGTGCGATCCAAGCGGCGCGTCAGCGGGGTGCAACCACGATTTTGATTGCCTGTGTCCCAGCAGAACAAGTCACCATCGATGCAGATTTAGATATTCGCCTAATCGTGGGTCCGGAAGTGCTGGCAGGCTCGACGCGACTGAAATCCGGAACCGTCACCAAAATGGCTTTAAATATCCTCTCCACCGGCGTGATGGTGAAACTGGGCAAAGTCTACGGCAATCGCATGGTAGATGTCGCCGTTACCAATAAAAAATTGCACGATCGTGCCCTGCGAATGCTGCAAGACCTGACTGATTTAAATCGAGAAGACGCTGGATATTTATTAGAGCAAAGCGGGCGTTCTGTCAAGTTAGCATTGTTGATGCATTGGACGGGTTTGGAGAAGCAAGAAGGCGATCGCCTGCTTGCAGAACATCAAGGTAATCTCAGAGCTGCTGTTTCAAGCTACAACCACCCAAGCGACTCTCGCTAAATTTGAGATTTTGGAATTCCATCTAAAATATCAAATTCTTCCGACAGGACTTATACCAATTCACTATTTTGATGCCACATTTGCGATCCCCCCCACTCCCCTTTTTAAGGGGGGCAATAGACGTATTTGTGGCAAACATAAAGTGAAATGGTATTACGCAAAGCTTATAAATATAGCGTTTTTTCGGGTTCAATCCCCCTGTGGTTGCCCTTACTATGTGGTGATGTTACGTAAGTCCTGTCCGAGTTTCATCGGCTGATATCGCCTAATCGCCGATTTTAGGCAATTTTTGATGTTTAATTTCACCACTGCGACTGTGCTGCCAATAACGCCTCAGCTGTCTGGAGCATCTACTGGCTTAGCGGGACTTGAACTTTGTTCAAGCCCAAACAAGCCCTAAATGGGCTAGGTGTAAGGCAAATACGTCAGTATTCTCCTGAAGCCAACGGACAAACCGATAGGATATAGCTGTTCTAAAAGCTGACAAAG
>NZ_JBYCCT010000018.1:0-25810 GCF_057473865.1 Coleofasciculus sp. H7-1 | reverse complement strand
TGTCAGCTTTTAGAACAGCTATATCCTATCGGTTTGTCCGTTGGCTTCAGGAGAATACTGACGTATTTGCCTTACACCTAGCCCATTTAGGGCTTGTTTGGGCTTGAACAAAGTTCAAGTCCCGCTACTTGAATTTGTACCAAATCTCCGTATTTTTGTTGCAGCCCGCGCAGATTCTCCTCCACCCCCGGACGCGACAGACTATCAAATAGCCGCACTGGTTGACCGGCAGATAGCAGTCGGTGTGCCAGGTTGGTGCCGATAAAGCCAGCACCGCCAGTAATTAGAACCGGGGCATTCGATTTGGGATTTTTTGGGAATGGGTAATGGGTAATGGGTAATGGGTTGGTTTCTTTGCCATGTTCCACGACTAATTCCCGATGACCATCCGCTACATATAGACTCTCGATGTCTTGTACTGCTTCGATTCCACCCGTTGCCCACAGGCGGAATAACAGCTTTGGCGTGCCGTCTGGGCGCTTGAATCCCATGTGATAATGTCGCACGTCCGAGTGCAACCCATCTTGGGTCGGCAAGTCTGGATGCAAATCGTAGGCGGCGTACCAGTACACGCGATCGACTGGCGCTGCGATCGCATTTACAAATGCCCGCAATTGTCCGTGTTCGTCGTGCTTCCAGGTGGAAAAGCCGGTTTCGGTAATCCAAATTTCCGGTTCTAAGCTGTATCGTTCCAGCACTCTTCGCACTTTCGATACTTTCACCGACCATTCCTGCCAATCAAATTCCCAAGTGCCAGGGAAACCGTGAATTCCTACTGCGTCGATGTTGGCTAAAACACCGCGATCGCATAGAATCCCCAGTAAGTTGGGATCGACCGGACTCATCCCCGCCAAAACCGTCTTCTTCCCGCGCTGTTGCGCCCAATAGGCAGCGCCGCCCACCATTTCGCAGAAAATCTTCCATTGGGGATCGAGCCGCCAGTCCCAGTCATTCAAGTTATTTGGCTCGTTCCACAGCTCAACCCACTTGAAATACTTGCCGAAGCGGGTAATCATCTCATCGAGAAAATCGGCGTAATCCTTCGGCGTGCGAGGTGGCGAACAGGTTCTGGGAACGATCCCTAGGGAGGGTGGCAGGTAGTGAAAACAGGGCAAGACGTTGACTTCCTGCGCCAGCCGGGGCAATAGCCAGGTGTACCACTCTTGCCCCGCCGGGGTGTACCAGTCTGCCCAAGAAACCCCAGTCCGCAGTTCTTCCACCCCAATGGTCTTTAGGTCAGTCAGCACCTGCTCGACTCGCTCGGATTCGCCCGGACGGAACCACTCTAGGATGCCAATTGTCGGACTGTTCATACTGTCAGCCCCCGTGCTGCGAGTTCGGCACTGGCTTCTACAACCCGGTCTAATGCCACTTGTACTTCTAGCCATTGGCTTAGCTCAACCAAGCCTTCTCGTAAGCTGACGCGGGGTTGGTAGCCTAAGATTTGACGAGCTTGGGTAATATCGGCGAAGCAATGTCGGACATCGCCGACGCGATATTTGCCAGTAATCAGCGGCTGAATGTGTTCCTTACCTAACACTTGAGCCATGAGTTGGGCGGCTTCGCGGACGGTATACTGGCGATCGCTAGCGATATTAAACACTCCTCTTGCCGCTTGCGGGACTTCCAAAGCCAGTCGGCACGCCTGCACCACATCGTGAATGCTGACAAAATCGCGCTTTTGATACCCGTCTTCAAAAATTAAGGGAGGATTGTTGTTGAGTAACCGGGAGGCAAAAATAGCTAGAACGCCCGTATAAGGGTTGGAAAGGGCTTGCCGCGTCCCATAGGTATTAAAAAACCGCAGTCCTACGGTACTCATGCCGTAAGCTTGCCCAATCATTAAGCACATCCGCTCTTGGTCATACTTAGAAAGGGCATACACGGAGGCGAGTGCTGGTTGTTTTGTCTCCGGCGTCGGTATTGGTGTCAGCACTTCATCCGCAGCATTCCGAACTTCCCAGTCACCCGCTTTCAGTTGCTCTAGCGTCCGTTCCCACCCAGTACTTAGGCTGCCATTGGGTGTCTTGTAGAGTCCTTCGCCGTAAATGCTCATGCTTGACGCAACAATTAATCGCTCGACGGGTCGATCGATCAGCGCTTCCAGCAACACAGCCGTACCGAGATTGTTGGTACTGGTGTATTTTGTGATTTCATACATACTTTGCCCGACACCTACCACAGCGGCAAAATGGTAAACGGCGTCAATTCCTTTCAGGGCGCGTTGCACAACCTCTGGATCTCGGATATCCCCAACGATTAACTCAACTTCAGAATTCAAATAGCTGGGTCTTTTTTTGTCCGCGCCGTGAACTTGAAATGAGAGGCTATCGAGGGCGCGGACACGGTATCCAAGCTTGAGCATTTCGTCTGCTAGGTGCGAACCTATGAATCCTGCTCCACCAGTAATCAGAATATGTTTGCTCAAGCGCGATATCCTGTAGAGACAGAAGCAATTAGCCATTAATAGCCAGCACGACCTAACAGACCATTAGGGTTAAAAATGTTCTATTGGCTACTAATTTTTAATTGTTTCCTGCTGAATATCAGCTATATTCAAGGGTTGGTGGTGGCGATTCATCAGCCGAATGGAATATCTTCTTCTTCTTAACAAAAGGCTGTATACAACCTAACAAGTTGATGAAATTTGAGTTCTGTAAATGAATTCTGCCGTTATCTTAAGTAAGTTTTAATTGAAAGCTTTCAAAGCATTTGAAGGATTTCTTTGGCAGCGCGATCGCAAACTCCCAATTCTCCCATTGAGGAGCGCATTTCTTGATAATCTGCGACAGTTTGCTGGCGGCGTTCGGGATTGAGTAGGAGTTCTAAAGCTTCTTGGACAATGTTTTCTGGCGTCGCTTGCTCTTGCAGCAATTCTGGCACAATCGACCGCATCAGTACCAAGTTGGCTGGCGACATGAAGGGAATCGAGAATTTTAGAAGATTTCGGGCAATCCAATAGGTAAAGCGACTAACGCGGTAGAGAACCACCTGCGGCACCTTTAAAAGGGCAAGTTCCAGATTTACAGTCCCCGACTTGGCGATCGCTAAATCAGCCGCCGCCAGAACTTCCTGACTTTTACCATCAACCAGAGTCGCATTTAAACCATAATGCTCAATCGCCTCTTCAATTTGGAGCCGATAAGCTTCCAGAGACAAAGGAATCCAGAAATGAACTTGAGGCAGTTTGTTTTGGATAACTTTAGCCGCCTCAAACATAACCGGCATGAGATACTTGAGTTCTTGAGGACGGGAGGCAGGGAGAAGCGCGATCGCTATTTGTTCTGGCTCTATCTCCAAGATTCTTCGCGCCTCTTCTCGGCTGGGAGCCTTTTGCATCCGATCCACCAAGGGATGCCCCACCCAGGCAGCCGATGCCCCCCATTTTTGGAAATATTGCGCTTCCTCTGGGAAAATCGCCAACACTAGGTCGCTAATCTCGATGATTCGAGTAGTGTCGCGCTTAAAGGGCGACCAAACCCATACCTGCGGGGTGATGTAATACACTACTGGCACCTGCGGCATCTGTCGCTGGATATAGCTGCCCACGCCAATATTTGGCCCCAAGTAATCAATTAGCACTACCAGATCGGGCGGGTTAGCTCGTAGGTACTGTTTGGCTCGACGCTGGACTTGTAAGGTCGGCAACACATAAGGGAGAGATTCTAAAAGCCCCACCGAACCAATCCCGCTTGTATTGCTCAAGAGAGTAGCACCAGCCGCCGCCATGCGATCGCCCCCCAAGGCAACAATCTCTAATTCCAAGCCAGTTGCCTGTGCTTGTCGATAAAGCGCCTCAATCAGTAGTGCCCCTTGCAGATCCCCTGAAACTTCGCCAGTGCTGATAAATATACGCATTAATTTGAAAATTGGTAATTGGGAGTAATCGGTAATGGAGTAGAGACGCGATTTATCGCGTCTAAGTTTTGAGTGTGGAATTAAAGAAATTTCTTTTAACTCAAAACTCAGACGCGATAAATCGCGTCTCTACAACTTTTTTCCCAATTACTCTTCATCCTTATGGTTCCTTCTTTTCCCTGGAATTGGGCCGCGACGTCCGGGCGTTTGAGAAAGTTGCAGGAACCGGCGCAGGTGCTGCAAGTATTCGTTATCTGGGAGCAGATCCAGTTGTTCTAGAGATTGATTCAGGGGTAATCCAGAACGGTAGAGAATCCGGAAGGCTTTTTTGAGGATTCCCAACTCAGCGGCAGATAAACCAGCGCGTTTGAGTCCCACCAGATTGAGACTGCGTACCCGCGAAGGATTTCCCTCCACCAGCAGATAAGGGGGCACATCGCGGTCAATGCGACTCATTCCGCCCACCATCGCGCCTCGCCCGATGTGGACAAATTGATGAATCCCCAGGACGCCACCAATCACCGCCCGCGAATCAATGTGGACGTGCCCAGCTAGCGCCACCGCATTAGAAATTATCACTTTATCTGCGATCGCGCAATTATGAGCAACGTGGACATAAGCCATCAGCAAGTTGCCATTGCCAATTACCGTAGCTTCATCCTCGCCAGTTGCCCGGTTAATTGTGACATACTCTCGAATTCGGTTGCGATCGCCAATTTTTACCCAGCTTTTAGCCCCGTCATACTTCAGGTCTTGGGGTTCTAAGCCAATTGCTGCCCCCGGAAAAATGTGATTTTGTGCGCCAATCTCCGTTGGTCCTTCGATTACCACATGAGCGCCAATCGTGGTTTCGGGGCCAATTTTTACTTGTTCTCCAATCACCGCATAAGGCCCAACTTGCACGCTGGGGTGTAGTTGAGCGTCAGGGTGAATTATAGCGGTGGGATGGATCATATACAGGACTGTTAGCGCTCTTCGGCGCTTTCTTCGCGGACTGTCAAGCGTTGCACGGACTGAGTAAATAAAAGTGACAAGTCAGAAATCAGAACTGAGGAATGAGGAAAAGTTGTAGAGACGCGATTTATCGCGTCTGATTTATCGCGTCTGATTTATCGCGTCTGATTTATCGCGTCTGATTTATCGCGTCTGAGTTAGGTGTTACGAGTCAGAATTCAACCATCAGCTTCTTCAACTAATGTGCCATCAAAATTCTTTTCTCAAACCTGTTTTTCAGCCTGCGAATAGAGTAGCGCTATTAGCGTTCACTCCTCAGTCCTCATCACTGTTTTAGTCAACGATAGAAAACATCAGTTCGCCTTCTGTAGCCAATTGACCATCGACTTCGGCACGGGCGTGCATCTTTCCAAAACGACGCCGTTTGACACACAGCAGTTCCACGGTCATTACTAGCTGATCCCCCGGTACTACGGGGCGACGGAAGCGGACTTTATCAATGCCAGCAAACATAAATAAGCCGTTCTCAATATCTGGTAGTTGGGTCAATACGATCCCGCCCACTTGAGCCATTGCTTCCACAATTAATACCCCAGGCATAATCGGACGACCGGGGAAATGCCCTTGAAAATGGGGTTCGTTGAAGGTGACATTTTTGATGCCCACAGCCCTTTCTCCGGCCACGTACTCGATTATCCGATCCACCAATGCAAAAGGATACCGATGGGGCAGCAATTTTTGAATGTCTTCGATCGTGAGGATGGTTTTGCCAGGGGACTGGCGGTTTGGATCTGCTATTTCTTCGGCGACATTTTTGGCTTGGGGCGTCGCAGGCGCAGCAGCATCGGGTGTATTGACTTCAATCAGTGTGGACATGGGCTGTATGACAGGGATTAGAGGCTAGGGGCGAGATCAGCGATCGCGCAGCCAATTTACACTTGCTCACTCAGGGCGACTCGCTTTTCTTGGAGTAACTGGTGGGTAAGTTGGATATGCAGGTGATGGCTGGCTTTGTAGGCGAGGATATGAGCTTGCGGGAAATATCCCAGTAAACTTAAATCCCCTACTAAATCTAAAAGTTTATGACGCACTGGCTCATTTGAAAATCTTAAGGGAGGATTAAGCCATCTTTGTGAATCGCAAACGAGGGCGTTGTCTAAACTTCCGCCTTTAATTAAACCTGCGGCTTGTAACTGCTCAATTTGGTGAGCCAGACCAAACGTGCGGGCGGGTGCGATCGCTTCTGCAAAATTTTCTTGCCTCGGCGTCCAGCTGTACCACTGGTTGCCAATCGCTGCTGAGTCGAAGTCGATTCCGTAGGAGAAGCGCAACTCCGGTGCTGGTAGGGCGGCGACAAAGGCATCGCCTTGATAGACCCATACGGGCTTTTCCAGCTTAAAAGTTGAATCGGGAATTAATTCATCGTTACCGACAACGCCTGCGATCGCGATCGCTTCGACCCAAATCAGCGCTGAGCCATCCAGCAGGGGCACTTCCGGACCATCAATCTCAATTCGAGCGTTATCTACACCGCTGCCCGCTAAAGCTGCTAGCAGGTGTTCCACAGTCCGAACCCGCGCCTCTCCACTGACGGCAAGTTCGGTGGAAAGGGTCGTCTGACTGACTGCCTCCACCCGCGCTGGAATCACGGGTGCCCCAGTCAGGTCAACTCTGACAAAGTAACGCCCCTCCCCAGCCGCCGCTGGTAGCACTCGGACATGAGTGGGGACGCCACTATGTAGACCGATGCCAGATTGTTCAAAAGATCCTTTCAGAGTGTGTTGTTTCATAATTAAAAATGTAAAATTAAAAATTAAAAATTGCAGAATTTATCCTAATTTTTAATTTTTAATTTTACATTTTTAATTTTTAGAATCTCTCCCCAATTCCAAAGTGGAGGCGGCTGTCCCCTTCGTTATTAAAACCATAGTCGATGCGAATCGGGCCGAGGGGAGATTGCACCCGGACGCCAAGACCATAACCAAAGCCGCTTCCGGGCTTGCCACGCACCCCAGCCGGATCTCCGGGCACACTGCTGCCAGTACCGAGATCGGTTGCCGCATCGACAAACAAAGCACCGCCCACAATCGAGAAAATCGGGAACCGATACTCTGCTGTCGCTTGGATAAAGCTGCGACCGCTGCCGACATCTCCTTCCTCAAAACCCCGCACCGAGTTACTACCGCCCAGAGAGAAGGCTTCATAGGGAGGTAAATCGCCGACAACGGTTCCGGCTTGAACATTGAAGGCGAGCGCTTGCGGCCCTGAGGAGAAGTTCGTATATTTGACGGGAAGGTAGTAGCTGTAGCTACCGCGCAGACGGTTAAACAGAATCCCTCCCGCTCCTACGGGGATAGACTGTTCAACGCCTAGGCGCAGCAGAGATCCAGAGGTAGGAATCACGGCACTGTTACGGCGATCGCGCACCACCCCAAATTGTACGGTCAACAAGTCGTCTTTCCCTTCTCCACTAAAGCTCAGGTCATTTCCTAGCTCATCCTTCGGGCTAATATCGCCATCGGAATTCCGGATCGAAACCCGTTGATACTGCAAGCCCAGACTGGCTCTCCATTCCGGATCTTCAAAAACATTTTGGGAAAGCGGACGGGTAAAGGTGACGCCACCCCCCAATCGCAGTACGCGGGGTCTGTCTCCATCAGGCAATTCCACCTCTGTGTCACCGCCATCAAAAATCAGCGAAATTGACCGGCGTCTGAACCCATTGACGGTGTAGGAGGTCCGGTAAGGATCGCCAGCAATCCAGGGATCTGTGAAGTTGACATCAAACAGCAGTTCTCGCTGACCGACCTGCAACTCTGCCCCCAGCTTCTGGTTATTGCCCCCCAGATTTTGCTCTTGATAGCTAATGGTGCCGAATAATCCGCTGGCGGAACTAATCCCAGCACCTGCTGCTACTGAGCCGGTGTTCTTCTCAATCACGTCCACGACCACCACCACTTTGCGCGGATCTTGACCCGGCTTGAATGAGAGTCGCACATCTTCAAAGATGCCTAAGCGAAAGACTCGGCGCAGATCCCTTTCCGCTTTCGTCCGGTTAAAGACCTCTCCAGAATTCAGTTCGATTTCTCGCGTGATGATGAAATCGCGGGTGCGACCCCGGATGGCTTGACCCTCATCATTCGTGGCTTCTCCGTCTTTGTTGAGAAAGCGGACTTGGATATCTTCAATCAGCCCTTCTGCTACCTCTAGACGTACCGTGCCATCCTCAGCAATCTGGGGTGCGGCAACCACCTGTGCCAAGTCATAGCCGTTTTGTTTGTACCACTGGTTTAATTTTTTAATGCCTTCTTGCAGCTCGCGGATGTTGAGGGTGCGACCATACTGAGGCGAAAAGGTGTCATCGATTACCTTTTGGGGCAGTGCCCGCTGACCTTGGTCGGCAGGGACGGGGACAACGACCACCTGACGCAAAACCGGGTTAGGCTGTACCACAAAGACGACGCGGACGCCCAGCGGGGTATCCTGTGGCTCTACTCTGGCGTTGCTGAAAAAGCCCGTGGCGTAGATGGCATTCACGTCTTCCTGTAACTGGCTCCGGGTCGCCGTTTGTCCGGGTCGGGTGCGAATTGCCTGGTAAACTTCGTTTTCTAGTTCCCCTTCTACGCCGGTGACGACGACTTCACCAACTAGCACTCGTGCTTCTGGCTGGTCAGCAGGCGCAGGTTGTTCAGTTTCAGGGGGTGTCGCGGGTTGTCCATCTTCAGGGGTTGGCGCAGGTTGTTCGCGTGGCTCCGGCAACTCAAGATTCGGCTGAGAGGGCGTCCCAGGCGTGAGATCGAATTCAATGGTATCCGGCGTCTCTTGTTGCGGTGTTGATTGGGTGCCGGGGGGCGGAACCACTGGCTCTGTTTCCGGAGTGGGAGATGATGGAAATTGGGTCGTGGGGGTTTGGCTGAGTACGGATGAAGAGGATTTTGACCCTACAGGCTCCGTTGTTTCTGGAACCCTCACGGTGTTAACCACCACGTTGTTGGCTGGTGGCGCTTCCTGACGACTGCTACTAGCGTCAGCAACGCGCTCTGGTTTAACTGGGACGGTTGCGGTGGTGGAGCGTGCAACAATCTGAGTGAGTCTGGACGACTGTCTAATCGCCCTTACAGGCGGAGTCGTCTCTGGGGCACTCACAGCATTGACGACTACGTTGTTGGTTGGTTGAGATTCCTGGCGATCGCGTCCTGTGTCAGTCTGAGTATGCTCGATATAATCGCCATTTGTCGTTTGCCCTCTGGCAGGGAATGCTACACAACAGGCAGATGAGGCAGCCAAAATCGTCAATAAAAAGGGAGATAAGCGCATTTTTTTACTCGTTTTCGACACTTCCACACACCTTGAAAATAAAGACAAAAGTAAAAAACCAAAGAAAGAATCTTTTTTGTTTTTACTTTTTACTGGTTACTTGTTCGAGAACTCTTTTTAGAACTTGCTGGTAGGCGTCTTCCACCTGCCCCAAATCCCGACGGAACCGATCTTTATCCAGCACCCGCCGGTCGGGATCGTCTTCAGACTCATCCCAAAGGCGGCAGGTATCGGGGCTGATTTCGTCTCCCAGTCGCATCTTGCCATGCCGGTCAATGCCAAACTCCAACTTGAAATCCACCAGGGTAATCCGGCATTGGTGAAAAAAGTCTCTGAGAATTTCGTTAATCCGCAAGGCGCTACTCTGTAATTGGTCAAGCTGTTCTGGTGTAGCTAATTTCAATAACAAGAGGCGATCGCGTGTTAACAAGGGATCTCCCAGCTCGTCATTTTTAAAATAAAATTCCACCAGCGGATCGGGCAGGACGGTGCCCATCGGCAACCCTGTTTGTTGACACAGACTTCCAGCCGCAATGTTCCTGACTACCACTTCTAATGGCAGAATCTTTAACGCCTGGACGCGCATTTGGTTGGGTGCCGGACAGTCGATTAAGTGGGTCGGGATGCCCGATGCTTCCAAAACCTGGAACAAATAAGCGGCAATGGTGCAGTTAATTTCACCTTTGCCTACAATCTGACCCCGCTTTTTGGCATTAAAGGCGGTGGCGTCGTCTTTGAAATGAGCCAGCAGAATGTCCGGATCGTCGGTGGTATAGAGAATCTTGGCTTTGCCTTCGTAAAGGCTGGTTGATTGGGCGGACATGGAAAGTCGTTGTTTGTATTAATGGATCGTCGGCAGCAGCACAGAAGATTTTAATGCCTTAGGAGTCGAATGGCGTCAACATCTGGGCATCTGGGAGTAACTGGCATAATTTTTAGTTAAGAGATGGTTAAATTTAGATTAATTTGTAATTAAAATGAGCGCAGCCCTTTGTGCAAAGATCACAATAGTAGCTAGTTGCAAGGTCAAGAGTCGAACAAAACACCAGGTAAACCCCGATTCCAACAGCTAGCGACCAGCTTAAAGTTCTACCGACTCCCAGGTGGATCGGGGCAACGGTCGGAATGCCTCCCTGTTTCTCTGGCTAGCTTTTCCAGCTTGGGCAAAAAACAGGGTAAAGATAGGTTCGATTCTCACACCAGCAGGTTGAGTAGTTTATCCCAAGGAGGTAATCTATGGCAGACCGCTCTGATTTTCTTTATCCTCGTAGTCGTTACTACGGTCAAGTCAAGCCAGAAAACCTGGTTTTCAACGCAAATTTGCAGGAATTTGCTCAACGGGTGAATTACATCTGCAACCTGGAAACCGGCGGTAAAATTTCATCCTCCGAAGCCTACGAACAAATTAAGAGTCTCTGGAAGCAGTTGAAAAAAACGAAAAAGCAACTCGCCATCGGCGAGAACCCTTTCCAGAGTGGAGAGGATAACCCGGAAGGGTGAGGTGCAAAAGGGGCAGCTTCTAGAGAATTTGCACCAATTAGCGATTAGCGATTAACCTCATTTGCTGGTCATCGTGTGGACTCCATCCCAAGCATCTGTAGGTGGTTGCTTAAGGTAGTTCTTACAGCGTTCCAGGTGGACTGTAACTGCCTGGTCGGTGGGTCGCAGGCTGTAGGCGTCGTCAAAGTAGGTCATCGCTTTTTGGAAGCTCCTCCCCATGTAGGCTGTACGCCCAAGATGATAGAGATCGAGAAAGTTCTTCGTGGAGTCGTCGAGATGCTGTCGATGGTCGCCGATCAACTCGTAAATACTGACGGCGGAAGTTTTGCCCTTGACGCGGATTTTGTCTAACTCTCGTACAAGGATGCGATCGCGGCACAAATTGTAGGTAAACTCGCTCAAGATAATATCGCAGCCGTACTCCTTAGTGACGCTTTCCAGGCGAGAACTCAAGTTCACCCCATCGCCGATTACCGTGTAGTCCATCCGTTTGTGGGAACCGATGTTGCCGGAGACGACTTCTCCAGAACTCAGTCCAATGCCAATATGAATTTGCGGCTGGTTTTCAAATAAACGGCGACGGTTAAACTCTGCCAACCGGCGGCGCATATCCAACGCCGACTGAACCGCCATCCAAGCATGATTTTCCGCCAAGGGCAGAGGGGCACCAAACACCGCCATCAAGGCATCGCCGATAAATTTATCCAAGGTGCCTTCGTGGTTAAATACTGCTTCTACCATCGTTTCAAAATACTGATTCAGCAGCGAAACCACTTCCGAAGCCCCTAAATTCTCCGTCAGCGTGGTGTAGCCCCGGATGTCGGAAAATAAAATTGTTACATCCTTGCGTTCGCTCATCATCAGCGCCTTATCGCCCAGTGCCATGACTTGCTCTGCCACTCTAGGCGTCATGTAGCGATACAAGGTAGATTTCATCCGTTTTTCGTGGCTGATGTCTTCCAAGACCACCAAGCCGCCCCTGACGCCTCCTTCCGGGTTGGTGAGGGGATTCACGGTGAGATTCATACTCCGTTCAATTTCCTGGACTTGATCGGCACTCAGAACCTCATGACAAGTGTGCGTGCCGACAGCGCCAGGAGTGCATGATTCATTCCAGGGAATGAAGATGTTTGAGTTGATGCGATCGCGTATTGCCAGAATATAGACTCCAGTTGGTTCTCCCTCCGAGTCAGATGTCACATCAGAATTCAGAACTTCTGCTGCCTGCTGACACTTGGCGCATTGTGCCTGCACCGACGATTCCGGCATTGCTCCTACCACTGCTGCTGACGGCTGGTGGCTCTTCTCTACATACAAACCCACTGTCAGGGTTTGCTCCGGCACATATTGCTTGGCACCCGTCTTCAGACTATCCTGGAGGCGAAACTGGAGATGTTCAATGGGCACCACATCCCAGACGAAGCGACCGATCAGTTTCTGCTCCCACAGATGCTTGTTGTTTTTCCCAGCGGTTTCCCGAATCGGGCACCCCAGCAACTCCAGTGCAGCTTCGTTAATCGTGACCACCCGTCCCTGCATATCTGTAGAGATGACTGCATCGGAGAGACTTTGCAGGATATCTTTTTGATACTGCTTTTCCAGCATCACATTCTCGAAGAGTTTGGCATTTTCCAGAGCAATCCCCGCCTGGATATTAAATGCCTGCATAAACTCTTCGTCTGAACTCGTGAAGCTGCCTGGTTGCTTGTTAATTAACTGCGTAACGCCGATTAATTCCATTGATGAATTAAACACCGGCATACACAGAATATTGCGCGTCAAATAACCCGTCCGTTGGTCGGCGCTGGGATCGAAACGCGGATCTTTATAGGCATCCGGGATATTCAGCGGCTGACGAGTGGAGGCAACGTAACCGGCAATTCCTTTGTTGGCAGGAATGCGAATCGGGATGATCTCCGTGCCATCTTTGTTGGCAACTTTTGTCCAGAGTTCTCCCGTTTCTTTGCTCAGCATAAATAGGGTGCTGCGATCCGCCTGCATCAGATCCCGCGCTTGTTCCATCACAAAGCGCAGAGTTGCTTCCAAGTCAAGACTTTGACCGAGATAAGTGGTTGCCCGCAACAGTGCGGCTGCCCCTCGCTGCTTGCGTGCCGCCATATAAAACGACTGGCAGCTTTCTAGGATAATGCCGATGGAGGCGGCAAAGTCGCGGAATCCCTGTTCATCCTCCTCGGTAAACGGCCCATCCCCAGCTTTATTTAATAGCTGAACGACCGCAACAATCTGGTTTTTACTGCTATAAATCGGCATACAAAGCAGACTGTGGGTGCGGTAGCCCGGTCGCTCATCAACTTCCTTGTTAAATAGTGGGTGAGAGTAGGCGTCAGGAATATTCAAAGATTCGCCGGTGCTGGCGACGTGACCGGCAACGCCAATATTAATGGGAATCCGAATTTCTTTGGTGGCTCTCCCAGTGTCGGTATCGGGAATTTTTGACCAAAGTTGATTTTTTTCTTCGTCTACTAAAAAAATAGTGGTGCGGTCTGCTTGCAGAATTTGACCCATTTTTAGGGTAAAGGCGTCCATGACCTGCTCCAGCATGGTTTCCAGAGCTTCGTTGTTGATCATGTCGATCGCCCGCAGAAACTGCTGAAATTCAGCGGTAATAAAGTCGAGTAAGCAGATAAACTCGCCGAATGACAGGTCTTTGACGCGCGAGGTCAGGGCGCTAGTACGATTGAGTTGGGTAAGCTGAGTTAACGTAGCCAGAACGCTGCCGGTATTAGAGAGTGTCATGGGGAGGAGCATTTGCAAGCTGTGGTTTTAGCTATTAGCTGTTAGTAGTAAGCGATTCGCACTTTATATGCATTAAATTTAGTCAAAATATCCGTAAAAGCGTACAATCGCGATTAATTCTGAAAAAAACTAGCCGACAAACGCAAGTTTTCGCATCTGTACGGGGAAAAAGGGTTATTCAAGCTGGGTTTGTTTGGTGTCCACCTACTTAGCTAATTGTTATCGCTTATTTGTAAATTAAGCACCCACTAACCTAATTTAACCTCGGAGACCAGAAATCCTCATCCGTAGTGTTTAGGAATATGTATTAATTAGCGGCGTTTCTGGGGTCAGTTGTCAGTTGTTTTTCTTGACCCCTCTCGTGCTGACCCCTCTCGTGCTGACGATTGACTGTTAATGAATCGCTGATGTGTAGTAATTTTGCAGCTGGCGGGTGGCGGCAGCCCAACCCCAGCGTTCGGCTTCGAGGCGGGCATTTTGCCGCAGGGTTTCCCGTTCTTCTTGATGGGCGAGGAGGCGCTGGGTGGCAGCGATCGCTCCCTCTTCATCTTTTGGGTCAAATAAATAACCGTTGACGCCATCGGTAACAATATCGGGAATCCCTCCGGAACGGGCGGCGACGACTGGACATCCCGCTGCCATCGCCTCCAACAGCACTAATCCCAAAGTTTCGGTGCGCGAGGGAAAAATAAAGGCGTCTGCTGAGGCAAAGGCTGAGGCGAGTTCAACGCCGGTAAGATAGCCGACGAAATTGGTGGGCGTCCCGGCAAAGTATTGTTGCAAGGCTTGTCGATGGGGGCCATCTCCCACTAAGGCGAGACGAGCGTTGGGAATGGCTGCTAGGACGGGCTTAATGCGGTCAATTTCCTTTTCTGCACCTAGACGCCCTACGTAGAGTAATAAGGGGCTTTCAGGGTGTCCTTGGCTGAGATGCGATCGCATTTCTAGGCTTGCCAAGTGGGGTTGAAACAATTCTGTATCCACGCCCCTCTGCCACAAATCCACCCGCTGAATGCCGTGACTTGTAAGTTCCTGCACCATTGCAGTAGAAGTACACAGATTCAGCTGCGCTTGGTTATGGGCTGATTTTAGAAATTCCCACAGCAAACCTTCTAACATTCCCAAGCCGTAGTGCTGGAGATACTGGGGCAAATGGGTATGGTAAGACGCCACTAAGGGAATTTCCATCGCTTTGGCATAATACAGACCCGCCAATCCCAAGATAGCTGGATTGACGACATGAATGATGTCTGGCTGAAACTTTTCCAACTGATGCCCAATGGAGGGGCGTGGTAAGGCAACTTTCAACTCTGGATATAGGGGCAACGGGAAGCCAGAAACTCCGTAGATTCTAGCTTCCTTGTATTCCTTTAACCCACCATCTGGGGAAAAGATTAGCACCTGGTTCCCGCTACGCTGTAAATGTTCGACGGTGTGGCGCAGTCGCGTCACAATTCCGTCAACCTTGGGCAAAAAGGTTTCGGTGAAAAAAGCGATTCGCATAATTCAGTGCTGAGGGATGAGGACTGAGGACTGAGTGAAGATTTAACACAGGACTTACGCAACATCACCACATTTGGGGTCAACCACAGGGGGATTGCCCCTACAAAAGGCTATATGTATAAGCTTTGCGTAAGTCCTGTTAACAGCGATCGCGACTGAGGGCTAAGGACTCAATGAACGGTCAAGATTGAGGAGTTATTAAGGTTTATCTGTCTTTTCAAATGCGACGATTTAACCCAACAACTTGCTTGCCAAAGGTTTATCTGTCTTTTCAAATGCGACGATTTAACCCAACAACTTGCTTGCCAGTTGCCACTCTCTCCTCTATCTCTCTTTTCACTCTCTCCTCAGTCCTCAGTCCTCAGTCCTCATTATTACTGACGGTGCCAGGAAACTTTGGGCATGATGTGATTTTTATCGACGCGGTGCTGGTATTTGATGGCAAAGTTAAGCAGCGAGTCGAGTAAGGCGTCGGAGAGATAATGAGGTTGTAAGCCCAGATCGAGCAAATTGGTGTTTTTAGCGTTGAAGTAGTGTTCTTCCTTCTCGACTCTGGGGTTGTCGAGGTTTTGGATTTCGACATTCAATCCCACAGAATTCCCGGCTTTCTTCACCATTCGGGCTAAGTCCCCGATGCTGAATAGTTCGGTGAACTGGTTAAAGACGCGAAACTCGCCGGGTTGGGCGGGGTTAGCGATCGCTAGTTCCATACATCGCACTGTATCCCGAATATCCAAAAAGCCTCTGGTCTGACCGCCTTTCCCGTACACTGTCAGGGGATGCCCAATTGCCGCTTGGATACAGAAGCGGTTGAGTGCTGTCCCAAAGACTCCATCGTAGTCCAGGCGGTTAATTAACAGTTCATCCATGCCCGTCTCTTCTGTCAAGACGCCGTACACGACACCCTGATTCAAGTCGGTGGCGCGTAGCCCCCAAATCCGGCAAGCAAAGTGGATATTGTGGCTATCATGGACTTTGCTGAGGTGATACATCGATCCGGGCTGCTTCGGATAGGGCAGAGTATCCTTACGCCCGTTATGTTCGATGGTGATGTAGCCTTCTTCAATATCAATGTTGGGCGTCCCGTATTCGCCCATCGTTCCTAATTTGACGAGGTGACAGTCGGGGAAATCTTCCTTAATCGCATACAGCAGATTTAGCGTCCCCACCACGTTGTTCACCTGGGTGATGACAGCGTGTTCTCGGTCAATCATCGAGAAGGGTGCCGAACGCTGTTCGCCAAAGTGGACAATTGTCTCTGGCTCAAACTGGTGCAGCGCCTTGCTTAGGAACTCGTAGTTGGTGATATCCCCAATAAATAGGTCTATGGATTTGCCGGTGAGGTCGCGCCAGCGCTGAAGGCGTTGCTGAATCGGTGCAATGGGGGTTAGGGTATCTGCGCCTAGTTGTAAATCCCAGTGACGCCGCACCAGGCTATCTAGAATGCCGACTTCGTATCCTCGACTGGAAAGATAAAGTGCGGTTGCCCAACCGCAGTAGCCATCACCGCCAATAACCAAGACTTTCATACGGGTTCAATTAATCTTGCTTGCCAACACTCGGTAAATTTACCAGGTAATGGTACCTTCTAGACTATCGAAGTGAATTCCTTTTGAGCGATCGCAGGTACACTCCATCAAGCTTGTAGTCGTTTGATTCTTTCTCGTCTTTCATTCCCGCCTTCGTCATCACTCTTTGGGAGGAAAGCTTTGTTTTCCTGGTGACGGCGACCCAGCAATAAGAGTGAAAGTGTCTCCCAGGCGTCCTGATTGAAGGTTGAAGGTTTCTATCAACCTTCAACCTTCAACCCTTTACACCTTCACTTCATCGGCAAAACTTGCCCAACGGACGAAGTGGAAAGGGCCAGCGACCGATCCCCAAATATGCTCATCGGTTTCGGGGTCGCGTCCCCGATCGAGGCTGATAAACTTGTTTTCGTCTATCTCGAAGGTGCTGTCGAGATAGGTGTTTTGACCTTTGCGAACCACCATACAACCTTTACCGGGTTGGACGGAACCCTTGAAGCTGTGACCTGTCCATTCGACGATCATGTTACAGCCTGGTAATTTTTCCAGTTGGTCTGCTTTGAGGGTTTGCAGGCGATTGAGGTCGCGGGAGGCACCATAAAACTGTTCTTCCTGTTTAACAGTGTAGTTTTCAATTTCGATGCGATCGCCTGAGGTAATTAACTTTAAAACCCGCACCCGGTATGGATCGTTAATCATATAGTCATAGGCTTGTTCCACCAGGAAACTCACGCCAGACAGCAGTTCTAGCGGTAGGGGACGCATAAAGACGCGGATATGGGCAAACAAGGGAGGATTTTCAAACGCTTGTGCCTGGTTGCTGAAATCTGCTGCCATCCAGCGAGCTAAGGTAGCAATATCAGTAGAATGCGTCATTGTTTATTAAAATGCCGTTGTTGAGAAATCATCCCCCTTATTTTAAGATGCGCGATCGCTCCTTCTGAAGTTTAAAACGATGAAGCCACTAGAACGAATGCAGTTGTCCTTGACGGGGCTTTCTGTCGGAGATGCCTTGGGTGACAGGTTTTTTGGGTTGGGAGAAGAACTGAGCGAACGAATACAGCAGCGTCAGGTTCCCCCAAGGTGGCGCTACAGTGACGATACCCTACACAGATACAAAAAAGATTTTCTGGCTCCCCTCTCCGTTCGCGGAGAGGGGCTGGGGGTGAGGTTTTCTTGTGGCATTCAAATAGATTTAAGCTGAAGAAAAAATTCCCTTTTTATCATTTCTTTTGAGGTTCATCTATCTGTGCTGGGCACACTGCTTGATAGAAATCCCCAATGATACTTTCCGATTGAATTTTGACTTCTAGCAGCTTGTCATTTTTACCTACGTTGATATCCCCGACAATTCGACCACTTTGGTCAAACCGAATTGACCGACGCCATCGAAATAAGCCTTTTTTACACTCTATTGCATGATAATTGTCCACCCCAATCGCACCATCTGGTTCGGGAGCTTGAAATAGATTACGTCGCCAAAATTCTACAAGATTTCCCTGACGAACAATCCGCGCATCGTCGATATAGATAGGGGTGTTGTCGAGGGTTTTGCTCACGGGTACCCAAGCTGCGATCGCTCTTGACGTAGCAATCATCGTCATCAAGCCGATCCCGGATACTATAGCTAGACGCAAATGTTGAAAGGTAAGCAACTTAGTCATGGGATTGCCAAGATTATCGAGATTAACTGAAAGGTGAAAAATGTGAGTTTTAAGTGTTTTCAACGCCTACTTTTGAGCCGGAACAATAGAAACTGAGTCGTCTGTTTATCTTGGAAATTATCGTCACTCACTAGAAGTAAACTTTGGCTGCCATCCGGCAAGCGGGGGCCAAAAGTCATGCCTTCCAAATTGCCCAACGGAATGCCTATTTCATCCAAATCCAACAGCAACTTTTTCTTCACTGGCTCAATGCCGGTAAGCTCACCTTTAAGGCTGGTAACACTAGAAATATCCGTTGCCCCGCCCATTGCTGCCTGATAAATCCTCACCCTGTAACCTAACAGACTCAAGGAACGTTCCAAAGTCAGGAAGTGCCCCCCTGCATCCAAAGATAAAAACTCCGGCAAGCCATCTTTGAGCGCCCCACTGGGAGGCGGTTCCATTTGGTATAAATGTTCGGAAATCAGCAGCGGTGGCCCATCGCTGAGCAAATAGTGCAAGATGCGACATTTTGCTCCCTGCTTTGAACTAATTGCTTCGCTATCCTGCATCAATGATGACTCAGTGGCAGTAAATAGACGAAATGGTTCCCCGGTTGCTGGGAGAGTGCCGACGGGATTGAGGGTGAGTGCTTCAAACCCCAAGTTATTCTGGATGCCACGAGTCTGTTTTTTGTTGCTGCTGACATCGGGAAGATAGCGTTCCGGGATGGGTAAGTTCTGCCGCAGGCGTCCAGTTTTTAAGTCAAACTCCCCGATAAAGGGGGGAATGCCATCGCGGGCGACACCTTCGCTAGAGATAAACACCGATTTTTGAGGAGACACGGCAATTCCTTCCGTATCCACCGTACTCTTGGGATAGGTGTTGCCATCTTCCTTGGTTAGAAAGGTAACGTCCTCAACTTCTACTTTCTGGATGCCAATTTTGCCATCGCTGGCGTCATCGATAACCATGTTGAGAGTGTAAAATCGGGCTGGGGCAAACTGACTGCGGTCATCTGAAATTGCGTAGAAACGGTTCTGCTTCCGGTCGTAGGTCAGCCCTGATAAGCCGGAAACAGGTGTATCCTTAAATTTCATCTTGGGCAGCTGGTATTCCCCCAAAAAGTCGAGGGATAGATCCAGAAAAACTCGATCTTGTGTCATTCCTGGCTGGATTCCACAGGAAGTGACAAAAGTCAATAAGGCGATCGCTATCCCCAGCACCCAAGATCGCGGTCTAAATTGCCCACCGTTCACCAGCTTTCTCCTAAACTTCACAACAAGCTCGGAAACTATCGCTTTACTGTAGCAGTCAGTTGGGTGAGAAACGCTACAACTTCTGATATTAACCAGGTCTGCTTGTATAGTTTGTTATTAACAATTTAAACCGCTAAGCCAAAAATATTATGCAGAATTTGCTTGCTCGTCTGTGGTTGCAGCAACGTCGCTCAAGTGCGTTAGGACTGGGAATTGCTGCCGTGTTCCTACTGTGTTGCGGTTCTGTCGGATGGGCAGCAACAGCGGCGGATAATAAACCTAAACCCAACCCCTTAGAGATAACCACGCCCGATCCACTGCTACCGCAGCCGCAGGTGGATCGTCCCCTCAGTCCTCAAGAACTCAGCCAACTAAAGCAGGCTCTGGATGAATTAAATGCCCAGGCAGCTGCTCAGCTTAAAGCAGGTAATGCACCTGCAGCGTTTGAAATTTGGTATCGGGAATTGCGATTGCGGCGAGTGCTAGGGACAGTGGAAGAGGTGGAAGCGCTAGGACGAGTTGGAGCGATCGCTTGGGAAAATAATCAAAAAGTTGATTTGCAAATCATCACCAAGCGTCTGCAAGTAATTCAGGATCGAGCTTTTGGCAGGACACCAGAGCCGAAAGGCAAAACGCCGCGCCAGCAAACAGACCAGAATGGAGGCAAAACAGAAGAAATTGTTTTGTCTTCCCCAGTATCGTCAGTGGACGTAAAGCTATTGCAAGCTTTGGGTCAAGCTTACCAGCAAATACGACTGCCAGTACCCGCGCTGGAGGATTATCAGCTGTTGCTGGCTGATGCACGGCAGCGTCAGGATAAAGCCACAGAAGAGGCAATGCTGAAAATAATTGCCCAATTGCACATGAACTGGTTTGATTATCCCAAGGCAGCGGCAACTTATGAGGAATTGCTGAATTTTGCCACTCAACAGGGCGATACTGTCAACCAAGTGGTTTATCTGCAACAGCTGACTTACATTTACGACAAGGCGAAGCAACCGGAAAATTCTCTAAAAGTCAAGCAACGGCTGGTAGAAAGTTACCTCGCCAACAATGAATTGACTCAGATACCGGCGTTGAAGATAGCGATCGCTACCGATTACGAATCCCTCAAACAACCAGACGAAGCGAGTAAAAATTACCAAGAAGCCTATAATCTAGCCTGGTCTTTACAGCAGTTTGCTTCTGCCAGCGAAGCCTTGAAAAAACTAGGCGATCTCTACCGAACTTATAAACAACCTGAATATGCTTTGCAGGTCTATCAAACCCTCTTGCAGGTAGAACGGCAGTCCTACGATTACTATAACTTGATGAAAACTTACGACCAAATCGGTCAGATTTATCTTGAACGCGGGGACTTAGCGCCAGCAAAAGCAGCGTTTGAACAAGGGTTGGAATTGGCAAGGTCGTTAAAGTATCAGGAAACTTACTTTGCCAATCAGCTAGCACGAGTGACTCAGCAAGGTTCGCAGTAGATATCGGTTCGCAGAAAACTTATCTCTTGTTATCTATAGGACGCAAGTATTTCCCATCCCAAATCTGAAATGGTCTAACTGGGCATTCTGCTCTTACAGGCGCTTGTCCCAGCGAAACAGAAAGCTTTATATTCCTTCAGAGAGAGTTAAAAGACCAGCAAGTTTCCCACCGAAGATTGATTCAGTTTTTTTGGGCAATTGATAATTTTATAAACATAAAGACGGTGCGGTTCTGAGCCAAAATATTAAATATTAGAGCTGCTATCAAATTATCTCCCTTCCTGAGATAGTCTTTGTCCCTTGGTTATAGACTTCTGTGATTTGGTGTTTGCTCTTAGAGCCAAGTAGAAATGCTTGGTTCGTTTTTTTTGAATCACAAAATAGGTGCATCTCACTTTGGGAAAAATGCAAGAACGAGTTTAGTCACGGTTCTATAAATCAAGAAATAAGACGGCGAAGGTAAACTTATTTCGCTAGTCTGGCAAGATTTTCTGGGTGTTTTGGTGGTTTAGGTCGAATGGCACTGAACTTTTGCCAAAATTCCGTAGGCTGGGTTGAGGAACGAAACCCAGCAATCCCTATAGGGCGTTGGGTTGAACGATAGTTAGGACTTACGCAAGAACTCTCTGAAACTCTTATTCCTTCGTGTCCTTTGCGTCCTTCGCGGTTCGTTTTTCCATAACTTGGCGTAAGTCAGTGCGATTCGGTTCACGTTAGTTGTCTTTCCTCAGCTAGACAGCAACTCCACAAGCGTTTTAGCTAGATATTCATACTGCGCCGGAGTGTTGTAAAGTTGAGCTGAAATACGAATCAGCTGTTTGGGAGGTGCAGGCCAATAAATTACTGGCACTTGAATCCCAAAGCGATCGCACAAGGCATCTTGTAGCGGGGGCGTTATTTGCATCTCTGCTCCGCTTTCGGGCATTCCATCTGGCAATGGCACGACTGCCATCGAGCCAATCATCTCATCGGGACACGGTGGCGATACCTGTAGCGTTTCGCAAAGTAGCTGCCGCGCTGTTAATGCCATTGCTCGGTTACGCGCCATCAATTCGCGCCATCCACCTGGTAGCAGCGAACCCAGAAACCGGATGGCTTCTGCGACACACAGATAAGCGCTGGGATCGTCCGTACCCATCCAGTCGAATTCTAGATGAAAGCGCGATCGCTCTTTTCGCGGCGAGTTGGCACCGTGACTAATCGTTAGCGGACGAATTGCCGATTGCTTGTCGCGCCGCACATATAAAAATGCGGCTCCTTTAGGGGAACACAACCACTTATGACAGTTGCCGGTGTAATAAGTCGCTCCGATTTCCCGCAGATTCAGTGCTAGCATCCCCGGCGCATGGGCACCGTCTATCAGGGTATCGACGCCGCGCTCTGCCAGTTGGTGAGCTAGCTGCTGGATGGGAAAAATTAGCCCTGTCTGGCTGGTTACATGATCTAGCAGCGCTAGCTTTGTTCTGGGTGAAACCCTCTCCATCACGGCTTGGATGACTTGTTCTGGCGATGTGATGGGGAAAGGCACTGTCGCCACGACTATCCGCGCCCCAGTCTGACTGGCAATGAAATTGAGTGCATTGCGGCAGGCATTGTATTCCTGATCTGTAGTCAGTAATTCGTCGTTTGGGGAGAAAGAAAGCGAGGAGCTGCTAGGATCGGCTAAGGCAAGCGATCGCAATATCGCATTCACCCCAGTTGTCGCATTCGGGACAAATACCAACTCTGCTGGTGAGGCACCCACGAACTGAGCTAACTCATCGCGTGCGGCATCCAGCAGCGGCTCAAACTCACGCACAAAAAAACGCAAAGGTTCCCTTTCCAGTTGCGCCCGGTAGCGTTGTTGGGCTTCCAGAACCGGCAGCGGACAAGCACCAAACGAACCATGATTCAGGAACGTCACCGCTAGGTCAAGCGACCAAAACTTCTGAAATTCTGAAGGGCGAAGCATGAAGTCTGAAATTTTCTCTTTCATGCTTCATCCTTTGATTAAACTCCCCAGGCAAGATTCGAACTTGCGACCAATCGATTAACAGTCGATCGCTCTACCACTGAGCTACTGAGGATCGTTAACTCAATCTTTTCAACAGTTACTAATATTAGCTAGTGCAAATATAACTTGTCAAGCCCTTTTGCAGTTTTCTGACAATTTTTTGGCTCCGGATCAACTCGCGTCAGCTATTTCTGGTTCAGACGCCACTCAGCGAGACGCTCGCGGGCTTTTGCATCGAGGGAATTGGCTAAAAACCGCCCCGACGAATGTTTTTTGGGTCTGTTTTTGCGTATGACCGCACGAGCGGTTAATTCCACGTCGTAACCTAGCTGTGGCGCTGACATCCATTCTGCGCCGTACCCCACAACTGTTAATTGCTGCGCCCGATCTGATGTAGCGACAATCAAGCGCCGTGCCGATCTGTAGGGATTGTAACGAAAGGAGGCACAGGTTTTTTCGATGTAAGTATCTGCTGTCTGCCCAAAATCCGTGTAATACACTGATAGCTCGTGGGTGATAGCTTCACAATTACTGCGCGTGTCTTGATACTGGGCATCAAATACAACTTGAGTTTCAAAGCCCTTAAAAGCGCTGTAATTGACTAAAGCCTCAATTAATTCGAGACGAGCGGCTTCTAGCCCATTGCGATCGCGGGTTCTTTGCAGGTAAGACCATAGTCCAATGACGTTGTAGCCGTCAACGAGCAAAACAGCCTGCGGGGATGGGCGTTGCATTGTTTTAAGCCAAGATTTTTTAGGTGAAAATAACTATTTCATTATCTTAACAATATAGCAAGTCAGTTCTGTAGTCCTTTTTGCAGAACTACGGCGAATCCTCTTAAAGGAGAGTCTTTGCTTACAAGGGGGAATCCTGAGTTTGCAGGAGGCGTTGTCTTAAGCGTTTTGGCTCTCCTCGATCCACAACGCCGCCCTGCTCCAGTAAGAATGCACCGTCCGCATAATTTAACTCATCTAATCGATGCGTGACCCAAAGGGCAGTCAGACCTCGGCTTTTCACCAAGCTTTGCACTTGCGCGACTAAATCCAACTGAGAATCTGGATCGAGCAGGGCGGTGGGTTCATCTAATAGTAAGACTTCCGAGCGGCGGGCGATCGCACCGGCAATGGCAATTCGCTGTTTCTGACCTCCACTCAGAGCATAGATGGGGCGTCGTTCCAGCGCGAGTAAATTAACCGCCGCCAGTGCCTGCTCTACCCGCCCGCGTATCTCAGCGGGCGAGAGATTTTCCTCTACCAGCCCAAAGGCAACATCGGCACCGACTGTCGGCATCACCAGCTGATGATCGGGATTCTGGAAGACAAAGCCAATCGGGTGTAAAATCTGAATTTCTCCGGCTTGGGGACGCAACAGCCCAGCCAGCAATCTCAACAAAGTTGATTTTCCACTGCCGTTGGTGCCCAAAAGCATCCAGAATTCACCCTTGGGCACCTCCAGAGAACAGGAATCTAAGACTTTCTCTCCTTTAGGCCAGTTGAAGCAAAGGTCTTTGACTTGAATGGCAGGCTTGACCATTTCGACACCAGCAGGAAATGTGTTCATTCAGCGAGGGCGAAGAAACCGGGAGGTCTTCCAGCCGATGCTGTACTGGATTTCTGAGATACTTGAACGGCAACAATCTCGCTACTGAGAATGCCGATTTTTTTCTCTGGCTGGCGATCGCAAGTGAGTTCTAACAGTTGAGCGTTGCTAGAGCGGATTGCACTCAGAATTTCCTGGTAAACGCTTTGGGCATCTTCCTCTGACTTCCGTTGCACCGACAACGACATGGGCGTGTTTTTCAAAATCAGGTCGATTGTAAACATGAGTTAAGCAATTGCAATTAAATATCGGCTCCACATCCCTAGTATCTCAGACGCGAGCCAGTTGCTGCCCGATGGCAGAATTCGTTGAGCAGGGGAGAAAGGAGTTCATCTTCGCGTTTGTAAGCTTCGCCAATCCGGGGTTAGCTAAAGCTGTAAGCGCAGGTACTAACTGGACTGTAGCTAGTCAGACGCAGATGCGATCGCATTTCTCCTCCTACCGTCAAATATTAAAATGAGTTAAACAAATTTACCTAAAACTGTGCAAGTTGGACATAATAAGATTAAACTCAGTAAAGAATCGTAAACTAGGTTGACATCCTAGTTTGTTTTCTGCCTAGCCCATCTGGTTACAGGTGGAGGCAGCAGAAACCTCGATGACTGTACTTATAACTAACCTGTTTGGAGATTTGCTGTCATGACTATCGCAGTCGGACGCGCCCCAAGTTCAAGAGGGTGGTTTGATACCATCGACGACTGGCTCAAGCGCGATCGCTTCGTATTTGTCGGCTGGTCCGGTCTACTGCTATTCCCCTGCGCCTATCTAGCGCTAGGCGGCTGGCTCACCGGCACCACCTTCGTCAGCTCCTGGTACACCCACGGACTCGCATCCTCCTACCTAGAAGGCTGCAACTTCCTCACCGTCGCCGTCTCCACCCCCCCCAACAGCGTCGGACACTCGCTGATGTTCCTCTGGGGACCGGAAGCCCAAGGCGACTTCACCCGCTGGTGCCAACTCGGCGGCTTGTGGACATTCGTCGCCCTACACGGAGCCTTTGCCTTAATCGGCTTCTGCCTCCGGCAGTTGGAAATCGCCCGTCTAGTCGGGATTCGTCCTTACAACGCCCTCGCCTTCACCGGCCCCATCGCCGTCTTCGTCTCGGTCTTCTTAATGTATCCCCTGGGGCAATCCGGCTGGTTCTTTGCACCCAGTTTCGGAGTCGCCGCCATCTTCCGGTTTATCCTGTTCTTGCAAGGTTTCCACAACTGGACGCTCAACCCCTTCCACATGATGGGAGTCGCGGGAATCTTGGGTGGAGCCTTACTGTGTGCCATTCACGGAGCTACCGTGGAGAACACCTTGTTTGAAGACGGCGACAAAGCTAACACCTTTGGAGCCTTCAACCCCACTCAAGCGGAAGAAACCTACAGTATGGTGACGGCCAACCGCTTCTGGTCGCAAATCTTCGGAATTGCCTTCTCCA
>NZ_JBYCCT010000017.1:0-28386 GCF_057473865.1 Coleofasciculus sp. H7-1 | reverse complement strand
TTTTTAGATTCAAAGGTTTTAAATTTTTTAAGGCTTCGGATGCATCTTTTAACATCCGTTCTATCTCTTCTGTTGTCACTATACCTTTCGACGCTACGCTATGAATATCCGAATCTAAAACTTCTTGGATTATCTTCTCTGCAAGTCTCTTTGTATAAGTTCTTTTCTTTTTCACAAAATCTAGGTTTTCACTAAATGGTTTTTTACATATTTCACATTTGAATTGCCGTCTATTAATTTCTAAAAATACTGATTTTTCTCCCAAAGGTATGTCTTTCACAATATGTCGATTGATGCGGTTTGTAAAATTATTCCAATCCCAGTGTGAAACCGATGTGATATGACTTTGAGAGAGTCTAAATCTAGAAGCTCTGTTAGAATTTTAATATCTCTTTTGCTAGCCATAGCTGTAAATTCACCTAAAAATACTATGCTTATATTTATAGTTAATAAAAAATAGTCTTTACATGTCAATCTGTTCAATCCTTTTAGTAACTTTTTGAGATATTTCTTAATGTTTTTTCTAATTATAACTAGTGTTTTGGCATAAAAAGTACTGAAGAGCCAAAATTATTAGAAGAGCTTAATAAATTTGCAGATAATTATCTCGAAAATGCACCTAGCAACGCTCCTGTCAAACCAGAAAACTCAAGTGTTTGTTTAGAGAAGAGTTTATTGTGCGATCACTTTGCAAAAGCTGGCTTCAATTAGTGCGATCGCTCATCGCGTAGGTTGGGTTGATGCAGGAAACCCAACATCTGATTATTCACTACCAACACAACCATCACATTCAATGGGACTATCGGCACCCCAATTTCTTGTATAGAACCCATTTGAGATCTCAAGAAGAAGCTGCAAGCCTTTTAATCATTAGCCTGATGAAGCAAAGGTTGATTTTGGCAGTTGCATTCGCGGCGGGTTCGCTCAAAGTTTTTAGTCAGGATTTTACAGCGCTCCATCCAGGCATTGGATCGTTCAATGACCCACCGGGCGATAGCTGGAACGAATCCAGATTTTCCCTGTGCTGCCTTCTCTTGTTTCGAGGGTTTCGTCGAGAGTTGAAACTTAATTTTCGTCATGATTTCGGGATAAACCGGCTCTAATGCCTGAGTTAAATGTTCCGGGTGATAACCATGGTCTAACAGGATGGTAATTTTCGGAATACTAACCGGTTTAGCCTTGAAATAGTCGAGGTTGAGCGTCAGCATCTCGACCAATCCCGCATCGTCACAGACGTTGGCATTTGTGCAGTGAGTGAAGAAGGGAAACCCAAGTGTATCAACAGCTAGATGCCTTTTAATCCCATTGGTTGATTTGTAGAAACAATACCCTTTTGAATCCGCGCTGGCATTGCAGGTGTTTTTCACGGCTTGGGAATCAATGATGATTAACGTCGTCCACTTGGGCTTTTTTTTACTGGCTCGCGTACTTGTCCGTGCAAAGCACTCATCAGTTCCTCAAACACTCCAGCGGCTCGCCACTGCTTGTAGTGCCAATAGACGGTTGAGTAGGGCGGAAAATCTTGAGGCAAGTCTTGCCAATTGCAGCCATTCTTGAGTTGATAGAGGATGCCATCCACAATCTCTCGCTTTGTCCAGTTGGGAGGGCGTGTCTGTTTCTGCGTCGGTAACTTCTGGAGCAGCAAGGGTTCAAAAATTTCCCATTCTGGATCCGTGAGACTGCTGGAATATGCCATAGCGACTAGATTAGAGGGGGTAGGTGCCTTCATTCACCATTATAAAAAATGTCAAATGGGTTCTATAAGCACCATCCTGCACACAGTGATGAAAACTGGAATATATCCAATATGATTGGCGCTGCGACTAATCCATGCTTGAGCGGATTGGAATGAATGTAGTCTACATACTGCATGAAATCCGTTTCCAGCAAGAATTTGATGCTCCCATTCATCGACGCTGCCAGATAGCTTGCTCGCCTTTACTTAAACGCGATGCTGAGCGATATTGTTTGTACTGTTCAGGGCAACGACGGCTAAATTCACTCTTATAGAAACCCCTTCCCAGCCCTCCCCGAAACGGAGAGGGAGCAAGATTCAAGATTTATTCCCCCCGAAACGGGGGGAATGAGGGGGGTTAATTTGATTCATACAAGAAGTCTAGTGGAGATGATCGGGTAGAATAGCGATTGGCTTTACCAGTACCCAAAGAGCGATCGCATCAATAATAAATGGCAATCTGGGCTTGATTGTGCCAAAAGCTGTGCGGAGCAATTCTACTGTTTCAGGTTCCCGGAATAAGGCAAGGCGTTGGTAGATGACACCGGGGGTTTTGGCACGGCGGTATTGAATAAGTTGACCCATCAGTTTTTTTCAGGATGGGCAAGAGGAATATAATTCTAATAATTTAACAGGTGTGTTGGGTTTCAAGAGCGTCAACCCAACCTACGATAGAGCGATCGCACTGGTTGGGCTGCTGCCTCTCGTTCCGTTCTCCGCTTACTGCGGAGGTAAGTTGGGCTGGGCGATGACGGGGCAGTTGATGATCGCCCGCGTCGGTCTCAAGCCAGCGACGTAGCTGTTACCGGGTCCGGGCGGATTAATGGAAGCGCTGGCGATCAATCCATCCCGCACCAAGCCTTCGAGATCGCCAAAGGAGGTGATCCGGCGCATCTTACCGTCCTTGACCGCCTTCTCCGTCCACATGTTCACATGAGCGTCCCAAAGCGGGCTGTAGTTATTCGACTGCGAGCGATTGTCGTTGTCGGGGTCAATGGGGAAAACATTGATCGGGTCAATCCCTGCGTTGGCAATCGAAGCGGCAAAGCCCTGATCCTGATGCGTCTTGGTGTCGGTGATCCCGTTCAACACCGGGGAGAATCCCAGCAGCGCCGAGCGGTCGCTGGGGCGCGATTGACCGTATCCCAATACCTTGGCTAAGCGCGGCGTGTGTACTCCGTTCTCCAGCGCCGCTGGCAATTCTTCGGAAACGTCCGTTACCAGATGATAATAGTACTGCTTGCCGCCCTGAAAACCGTCCAGAAGAGACAGCGTTACTGTGCGCTTTTGGAGATCGATTGACTTGACCCGGTCGTGGGTTCCCGAAGCGTTATTCACCATCTGCACGTTCAGGACGACGCCGCTGGGCAGGACAACCATTGAAGACCATTCGGCGTCGCCGACGGCACCGGCTTTAGCCGTCTTGGGCGGGAAGGGCATCGTCATTGAGCCGGGGATGACCAGATGCTCCGGCGTAAAGTCCACATTGCCCCGGAAGCGCATTACGCCATCATCCAGGGTCACACGCTGCGCCCCGTCGCCCACGGCGTGGCGCAGCTTGGGAGCGTAGTTGAGACCCATCTTACGCGCCACGTCGAAGTCGGATGCGTCGGTGATGATGTAGTAAACAGGTTCATTCTTCGGGGAGAGACCGCGAAACAGCGGCAGCGTCACGAAGGCCGCGCGATAAGTGAAGTTGACCTCCAGCGCGCTCTTGACGAAGACGTTGTCCTCCTTCTTGAAATTGACGGCGGTCGCCGGAGAGTAGGCGGGCCGACCGGATTCGCGGGCCGCCGTGGTCTGCAAAGTGTTCGCTTCTTTCATGCCGTCCTGAGCTGAAGCGGGCGCGCCGGTAAGGGCGGGCAGCGCTGTCAGGACGGCGAAAGCGGCAACGGCGATGCGGCGCGAGGTCGGTTGGAACGGTAGTTGGAACGTCATGAGAAATCTCGTTGTGTGGCGAAACGGATGCGCCTTTATGTTTTTAATCTACCGTTTCCTCATCACGCTTTTTCACGGACTTATTCTTTTTTGGTCACGAAACCTGTTTTTTGTCAAGAAGCGCGAAACACAAAAAAACGCCCCGATCGGCGGCGCTGTTGTTCTAGGAGTATTCGTAGGTAATGTTCAATGACAGGAAACGCGACCCTGCTTTTCCTGGTATCGTTGGTGATACTCTTCGACGCGGAAACATCATTTTCGTTTCGGTCACGGCTTGGCAGACGATTCAAAACGGTATTCCTGCGATGTCGGCACTTGGGAAGCGGCTTCGTCGATCCACAACGTCAAAGAACCACGCGCTCTCAAAGTCGCGTTATACTCGTGCCAGCGCATCGCCGTAGGGAATGGAAAACGCTCTTGAAACCCAACATCTCTTTATTCACTACCAACACGACAATTCCATTCAATCGGACTATCCACACCCCAATCTCTTGTATAAGCACCATCCTGCACACAGTGATGAAAACTGGAAGCAAAGTTGAGGCGTGACAGGCATAATGCTCATCTTGAAGCTATAAAAGCGTAATCGCTTTTCATGAGTCAACAGAGCGATCGCTCACATTAGTTTTGGCTGTATGTAGAAGTGCGATCGCCTTTGGTACGCTACGCGATCGCTTTTCCGGAGTGAACAATTCAGAGAATCTCTCAACCGCCCATTTCCTTGCCTAGTAAAGGCTATAGGCGATACATCTGAGAGATGTGGCAAATAGGACACGATGAGTTTTAACCAAGACTGAACCATCTTCACCCTTGCCTGGTCTAAGGTAATACAACAATCGGATCTGTTGTTGCTGCACACTAACAACCCGGAATTTCCACACTTATGAAGATGAAACCTTTGTTCTTCTTGCCAGGCGCGATCGCGTTGATGCTTGCCGCTTCCCCAATGATTCCCGCTTTCACTAACGTTGCCTTTGCAGGTCCTGGTCGTGCCGGTGGCGCAGGAATGAAGTACAACCAGCTGAATTTGACTGATGCTCAAAAAGCACAAATGCAGCAAATTAAAGAGTCTACACGGCAGCAAATGGATGCTATTTTCACCCCGGAGCAAAAGGAACAAATGCGCCTTGCTAAAGAGCAACGGCAAAGACCTAATCTGAACCTGAGTGAAGACCAAAAATCAAGAATCAAAGCGGTTCGCCAGAGTACCAAGAGCCAGATGGAAGCAGTGCTGACTGCTGACCAAAAGCAACAACTTGAGCAATTGCGTCAGCAATGGCGTCAACGCCGTCAACAACCACAGTCCTAACGGGGGCGTTGCTCTTGCTTTGTCAGAAAAAGTAGCTCGAAAAGAGTTTACCTAGCCAGTACGAAGCATTAAGGGGGTATGGGAATAATCACTTCCCATGCCTTTTTATTGTCATCAAAAATAGAGGGACTTTCAATCTGAGCTGCAATCGCTTTGCTTCGCGCTTAACGTGCCTCGCTCTCACGGTTTATCGTCCCATCAGCGCGATCGCTCAAATCCAGTCAGAATATTAGCATCTAATGATAGTATCCTTGCTCAAATTGAGTAAAATGTGATGTTCTGTCCTATGCCATTAGCTGTGTACATACGAAGTAGGGCTAAATCAGCTTACATCTAGAGAGGAAATTGAATCCTATAGCATAAATTGCTCAAAAATCAATGTTTGAAATAATTATTATTTTTCTGATTATTGGGCTGATTATCGCGGGAATTTTAGTCAATCCTGCCCTAGTTAAACGGCGACGAAACCGTCTCCGACAGCGTCCTTTTTTACCACTGTGGAATGCGATTGTTGAGAATAATCTTCCTATTTACCTTTTTCTTTCTCCCGCTGAACGAAAACGGCTTCAGGGACACATTCAAGTATTTTTAGCCGAAAAACAATTTATTGGTTGTGGAGGATTAGAGGTAACGGAAGAAATGAAGGTGATTGTTGCGACTGTCGCCTGTTTACTCTTACTCAACGAGCGAGAAACCTACTTTCCTAAACTTCGTTCGATTCTGGTTTACCCTAGCACATATCTTGTTAATGAAACCGCTTACACTGGGAATTATATTGTTGAAGAAAGACGTGTAGCCAGACTGGGGGAATCGTGGACAAATGACCAACTGGTACTGTCTTGGGAACAGGTGAAACACGATACTTACAACTGGCGGGATGGACATAACGTGGTGCTTCATGAATTTGCCCATCAGTTGGATCAAGAAGATGGTAAAGCTGAGGGTGTTCCTATTTTGCAGCGAGACTCAGACTATGATCTTTGGGCAAAGGTGATGACACAAGAATATCAACAACTCTGCAATGATGTTCAACGAGGCGTAAAAACGGTAATGAATAGTTATGGTGCAACGAATCCCGCCGAATTTTTTGCCGTAGCAACAGAGACATTCTTTGAAAAACCGCACCAATTACTGAAGAAGCATCCAGCACTTTATGAGCAACTACAAGGTTACTATCAACTAGATCCGGTGCAATGGGTTTAGATATGTTCAACTCAACCTAAGGTGAGGCGCGATCGCACTGCGTCCACCTTCGATAATATAAGAACCGACAGGGATTACAAATCGCACCCTCATGGTCTAAAACAGGATATCGTCAAATTCGAGATTTGGAATATTGTCAACGACGCAAGTCAACTGACCTCCGTTAACCCGATAGGTCGCCAGCATCTTCTCAAAATCGTCATAAAACCGCACCTCAATTCCAACAGCACGAGAAATCCACTCAGCGTCATCAAAAAATTGTTGTAATGAGAAGTTTTGTGCTGGATAGGTGCGACACCAAGCACACCATCCAGTTGTTCTCCAGCGATAGCCTTCAGCCTTGAGCAAGTCTCTGATCGCGTAAGTACCGTTTCCATTCCGTCCCGCTTGGTTCCCTACCTTGATAGTGAGGTGTTTTACCGACCCAACCAAAGACTGATAATTAGACCAATTCACTGAAGAAATGGTTTTTCTGCTCCTCAATTCTTCAAGAAAAGGCGATACGTTGTTCGTTTCAGTGAGGATAAACAAATGCTCTACTTCACGAGTTAATGCAACGTAGAAAAGACGGCGTTCCTCGTCAAACACCTTCTGAATACTATCACCAAAAACACGAGAAAGCATCAAGTCGGGATGGAGTAAGGGGTAACACCGAGGGACAGCATCTAGTATGATGACTACCTTTTTTTCTAGACCTTTGTACTTGTGAGCTGTCGATATAGTTACCTTGTGCCTTAAGTTTTCAGGTAGATAGGATCGCACTTGTTGTAGAAAACTATCGAGTACGCCATCCTCGACTTATTCCGGCGCTCTCTGTAATTCACATACCACGGTAAACTGTTCTTGCGACTGAGCAAAACAATGTCTTTGTCTTCCTGAATAGCCTTGTCCACTAGGCGTAATACGGCAGGTGTTAAGGTATCTCCTGGATGATCTTCTAACTCTTTTTGGGTTGGCTGAAAAGTTCCTAGATCGGCAATCTCAACGACTCCTAATATGCTCTTATGAGCGCGGGCAGGAGTACCTAATCCCTGCATCAATGTATTGCTGATATCGACAATCGAAGTCGCCGAGCGGTAATTGGTAGCTATGTTTAGTTTGCGCGATGGCTGAAAAAATTGCGCGAAATTTTGATAAAACCGGAGGTCAGAACCAGCGAAGCCATTGATTGCTTGCCAGTCATCTCCAACACAGAAAAAGAGCGCTTGAGGATTCTGTTCTCGAATTGCTTCTATTAAATTGTGAAATAGTTCTGAGAAGTCTTGATATTCATCAATGAACACGTATCGCAGATGCTTCAAATCTCCAACGCCAGATTTACGGCGAAATACAGTTTTTCCTGATGCAACGATCTCAGCGGCTCTTTGCATCAGTCCATCAAAATCGTCCTCGCCTGTTGCCTTAAGACGTTCCAGATAGGACTTATAAAATGTTTGTGCAAGCCCCAAAAAACGTTGCTCGATACTGTTAGCACAGCTATGAGTATCAACGATTATGGCTAACTTTTCTGAGGTGAGGGACAGTTTGCGGCATCGCTGGATGAATCCCACTACTGCCTTAGTAAATCGGTCTATAGCGCGGTCTTTGATTCGCAACCAAATTTCTTCTTCGCTCAAGCGATCGCAAGTAATTCCGAAATCTTCAATAGAGCGCTTTAACAAAGTACAAAAACCTTCCACGCCTTCATGCTTTAAAGAACTTGGAGAGAGTTCAAGTAAACGCCAGTTAGAATTATTTTGCCAATACAGTCGCTTTTTAGCGGACATTGCATCATAATCTGGATCGCCTTCGAGTCCGAAATATTCTAGAACTATCCCTTGGTTGTCTCCAGTAAAAATTGTAAAGTCAGGGCGGTAATTGATTCCACCCCCCCAAAAATTACGCTCGTATTTATATTTGATATTGTGTTCAAATAGGAAGTCAGCAATGACCTTCTCGCCAAAAGATTTAAGGTATGTTCCATCAAGTCCTTCTCTTGGCAATGAGCGGCGGTAACGCAGCATCTCTTCAGGACTTTTGTCGTAGCCCCCCGAAGCGATGCGCTCCCAGTCTTCACGAAAGTGCGCCATCATCAAAACACGAATTTCTTCGCGGTAATCTGGGTCGCGTAGGTAGTCGTCAATTACAGACTGTAGGGCGCGGCTTTTACTTTGTTCACCATTTGGTTCGTCAAAAAGTAGGCTTTCTTCAGGATGAACCAAAGCGTAGGCTAATGCGTGAAAGGTCATTACATGAGGAATAGAACCTTGTAGCTGCTTGGCGAGGCGCTCTCGTATTTCCTCTGCTGCTTTACGATTGAAGGCTAACAACAACATCTCATCGGGTGCGATGCCGCAATGTTTCTGTAAAAACAAAGCTCGGTTGACCAAAGTAGAGGTTTTACCACTCCCAGCCCTAGCCACTACTTGAACATGACTTTCAACTGCACCAATAGCTGCTGCTTGTTCAAGATCAGGCTTGGAGTTCAAGTGATTTTTTACCCAAGATTGCACATAATTCGACTTTTCAGTTTGATACTCCTGAAGCGATATATGCTTAGAATAATTAGCTTGATAAAAGCTGTAAGCATTGAGAAAGTTTTGTTCAAAATAATTATTCAGGCTCTTAAGCAAAGCCAATTTTTCTGATAGCTGTTCCGGTTGTGTTAATTTAAGAATTTCTCCAAGCGGAATAGGTGGATTTATCTTTCCAAATTCTTTAAGAAATAGTATTTTTTCATATTTACAATTGTTCAATGGGAAGCTTAAGTAGTTTATGGTCAGGGTAGTATGTCTCACGGAGGATACTATTCCTGTCCCCATTGAAAAGTGTGTAACTTGTCTTTTAAGAAGAAGTTTCCATGCTACAGGGTTATCGCCAATGGCTTTAACAAAACTTTGAACATTGTCAATCGATGAACAGCTATTCATAAATGAACCTGCATTGTAATACGCTATCCGTTGGGAAAAGCTTTGAGTCTTGCAGCGACTTGAACGCCTATTTCTAGTTTTCCCGCAGAGTGATCAGGTCTAACACCGACTTCAAACGAGATCGCCTCCCACGGACAACCTCTCAACTACACCCTCACCCAGGACTGATGATTACTAAGGGCGATCGCATCGTTTAGCTTTTGCTGCACGCAGACACCAGCGCGAACTGACTTTTTCTGCGCTTCGCTATCGCAAGCGAGGCTGCTTAATCGCAGACTGAAACGAAACCAGGCAATTCTGACAACTGGGCTTGAATTAAGCTGCGATCGCTATCGTTTAAGCTTTTCTACTGAAACTTAAGCTCAGATGGTATTTTTCCACTCCATTCGGGAACTATAAGGTAAGATGCAATACCTTTGTGTACTTACTTCAAACTTTCGGTTGAGCGACCCCCTTGAACATCAAAACAGATCGTCCTGCTAAGAATACTCAACAGTTCCCCCTGCGTCTGATTCTTATAGTTCCCTTTTTATTACAAATATTTGCAGCGGTAGGATTAGTTGGCTATCTCTCATTTATAAACGGGCAGAAAGCAGTCAATGACCTAGCCAATCAACTAATTGACAAAGCCAGTCAACAGGTTGACGAACACTTGGATACTTATCTGGCACTACCACAGCAGTTGAACCAAATCAATGCAGATGCGATCGCTTCTGGACGATTAAATCTGAATAACCCCAAAGCTAGTGAGCAGTATTTCTGGAGTCAAGCCAGAGCTTTTAAAAATCTTAGCTACATTGGCTGCGCCTTACCGGATGGCAGAGAATCAGGCGCGGGGCGTTGGGTCAATGGAGTCGATCTTCTTGTCTATGAAAATCCCCGCAGAGGCGGTCTGGCATCAGACTATCTCGCTGACGAGCAGGGAAATCGTGTCAGTCTTGTGCAAAGCTATCAAAACGATCCGTTAGCGAACCTTTGGAATAAACAAGTGCTGAGAACACGTAGACCAGGCTGGTCTGGAATCTCTACGTTTGAGACAAGCACTGTAGAAATGGCTGAAGCAGGCAAGGCACTGGAAAGCCAAAACCCAGTTTCCAATGTTGGGATCAATTACTATGTCGCAGTCCCGGCTAGATATCCAGTTTATGACCAGAAGGGTAATCTGTTGGGTCTTCTGATGGTAGATTTGCTGCTAACGAATGTGAGTGAATTTCTTCGCAACCTGAAAGTTAGCCCTTCCGGACAAGTTTTTATCATGGAACGCGATGGCTTGCTGATTGGCAGTTCCAGCACTAAACCAGTAGTACACAAAGTCGATGGCAAAACAAGTCGGTTTAGTGCGCTAGAAAGCTCAGATCCGTTGATTCGCGCTGTGGCAGAAAAATTAAAAAAACAATTTAATAATTTCAAAACCCTTCAAAATACTCAAGAAATTGAGGTGATATTCAACGGGCAGCGTCAGTTTATTCAGGTCACTCCTTGGCGCGATGGCTTTGGTTTAGACTGGCTGGTGGTGGTCACCGTGCCGGAATCTGATTTCAATTCCCAAATTAACGCCAACACTCGCACAACTATCGTCCTGTGTCTGGGAGCATTGGCAGTGGCAACGCTCTTGGGAATCTACACATCACGCTGGATTACTCGCCCCATCTTAAAGTTGAGTTTGGCATCCGAAGCCATTGCCATCGGACAGTTAGACCAAACGATTGCAACTACCAACATCAAAGAGTTAGATGCAGTGGCACACTCCTTTAACCACATGGCTTCTCAGTTACAAGATTCCTTTAACGAACTGGCACAGACTAACGCCGAATTGGAAAATCGAGTCGAAGCTCGTACTGCAGAACTCTCACAAACCCTGGTTGATTTGCGGCGCACTCAAATACAACTGATTCAGACCGAAAAAATGTCCAGTTTGGGACAATTGGTTGCTGGAGTAGCGCATGAAATTAATAATCCGGTCAACTTTATTCATGGCAATTTAATATATACAGAAAAATATGCTCAAAACTTGCTGAATCTGGTAGATATTTACCAGCAGCAATATCCCAATTCCACTGCAAACATTCAAGATCAGATTGAAGAGATCGACCTCGACTTTCTCAGACAAGATTTTCCCAAGTTGCTGACCTCAATGCGAGTAGGAGCCGAGCGCATTCGGGAAATTGTCAAATCTCTCCGCAACTTTTCCCGTCTAGATGAAGCAGAATTCAAAGAGGTGGATATTCATGAAGGATTAGATAGCACATTACTAATCTTATTCAACCGCTTGAAACAAACTCCCGATCATCCAGGTATTCAAGTCATTAAAGACTATAGCCAACTGCCGTTGGTAGAATGCTATCCGGGACAACTCAACCAGGTGTTCATGAACGTGCTGTCAAATGCAATCGATGCCTTGCATGAATACGATCGGGAACGTACCTTTGAAGAGATTGTAGGTAATCCAAGTATCATTCGCATTTCCACTGAACTAAGTCATTCTAAGGGGGTGATTGTTCGCATAGCGGATAACGGTCTAGGAATGGCGGAGGATGTGCGAACCAAACTTTTTGATCCGTTCTTCACCACCAAGCCGATTGGCAAAGGGACTGGTTTAGGACTCTCCATCAGTTATCAAGTTGTGACCGAAAAACATGGCGGGAAATTGAATTGTCATTCCACACCGGGACAAGGAGCAGAATTTGCAATGGAGATACCCATTAGCCAAACTCTTAAACCCCTAAAGGGGGCGTTGGCGTAGGCTGTGGGAAGCTCCAGAGGGTATCCGCCCCGCTTTGCGATCGCGTTCTAACAATTAACTTAAAATTACCGCCTTCTATTAATAACTAACTCAAAGACCCGTTACAACTAGCTATTTTGATAAATCCCTAAGCAGTCACTAGAATCATTGCTAAAATAGCCAGCGCAATTCCTACGCTCTGCTGGAGTGTGACTGATTCATGCAATATAAATACCGCCAGAAGGATGCTGATAACGGGGTAAAGGGCAGACATCGTTGCCACCAAAGTGACTGGACCTTTGGAAACTGCTTGAAGGAAGCAAAAAGCACCTATAAAACCCAGCATCCCCGTGGTTATAGCAAAGGCAATACCTTTTGGATGTACGTCCAGTTGGAATCGCGAAGAAACGAGGACGATTACCCCTAATATTAAAGCGCCCACTACTTCGTAAACAATCGCACTTTTTGGTTCCAAATAGGTCGTGGTCAGTTTAGGAATAAACCCCCAAAATCCCCATACGATTAAAGCGCCTAATGTTGGTAATATCCAGCCTTGCATTGTTTAATAACCTCGCCTTCAAACAATAATTAACCCTTTTCAGGACTTACGCAACATCACCACATTTGGGGGCAACCACAGAGGGATTGAACCCGAAAAAACGCTATATGTATAAGCTTTGCGTAAGTCCTGCTTTTATTATTTGTAGAGAAGCGCATGGCACGTCTCTACAAATGTTCCTGCTCACATTAAAGCAGAATGGCTATCCGCAATCAAATCAAATCAGATTTAGGTACGCCAACAACCACAAGCCAGTTCAATCCATATTCCTCCTGCCAAGGAGTTACATAAATAAACTGATGTTCGCCGTTTAAGGAGAAATCAAACTGTTGACTGTCCTGAATCGTTTGAAAGTTGTTAAACCGTTTTTGCAACTCTTCAGCAATAGAACGAATCGCTAGATTTGGCGTGTTGAGAGCATTAAACCGTTCCAGTCTGCCATCCACTCTATGCACAATGGAATGCTCATCAGCACTACCCACCAACATTCCATCGCGCTCTATGATAAAAACTTGTCCAGAAGGAGTAACTTTCAGGGTACCCAGAAACTTGCTGATTTCGCTTAGTAGCACATCAACAATTGCCAACCCAAATAGCTTGCCATCTTTGTCATAGAGTGGACGTTCGGCATTAACCGCCACATAATTCTGATAACCGACATTAGAGGAGGTATCTTCAGGTTGCACAGACTCTTCGTCAGCAACCTCTACATCATCAATATCAGCCGTAAAGATGTGCGTCCAAATCGGTTTTCCTGCCTCAAGCGCCTGTTTATGCCAAGACTGCGACAGGGCATCATAATCATAGCTTTGGATCAGATGAGTGCGGTTTCCCTGCTCATCGGTTGCATAATCGCAGCCTTGAAAATTCCGATTTTCGTAAACCGACAATTGTGTTCTCTCGATCCATCTTCCAGCGCCTGATTCTTTACTACCGTCAGTTAAGGCAAAACCGATGTAGCTAATACTGGGAAAGATTTTAGCAAGCCTCCATAAATGCTGTTCGCTAGCGATCGCATTGTTGAGATCCAGTTGACCCGCAGCAACTATCTCTGCATTCAGTTGATTCAGTTGGTGGGGTAGCGCCATATACGCAGTCAACCGTTCGCTGACCCGCTGACCAGCTTGGCTGATTAATCGATATGCCAAGTTATGGACTGCCTCGGTCAATTCCACTTTGTCTGAGTTTGTTTGATGTTGATCTGTCATTTGCATACAGAATTTTGTTAGTCTAATTGACAACTATGAAGGCTGAGTGGAAGCTTCCAATACCCGTTGTGCAAGCATTTCTGTCTGCATTAGATTTAGGGAATAGGTGGAATTTTTTCCCGGTTTGCAACAAGATGCAAATTGAATGTCTCCGCGACATTTAGGAGATCCACACATACACTGAAATCCCTCCATATCTTCACCACAGAATGCAGCAAAGTCTACGGTCAATTCCTCACCCGCTTTGATATCCTGTAGCGCCATCAGATCGAGTCCTTGATACCCGGTGTTGGGGTCACAAGAGTGGTTTTGTAATATCCAGTTCCCTGGATTTGAGTCACGCAAAACCAGAATATCTTCACCTAAAGGATAAATATAACGCAACAGAGATGCTTGCTCTGCTTCAGTCCAGCGAGATTGAACGTGAGAACGGGTCACAATGCGCTGTGTTCTTGCTTCTCCTGGCACGATCGCATCGCCAGTTTTGAAATCCTGAGTCGCAAAAATGCCATAGGTTGCGATCGCGCTTTTGCCTACGCGATATTTCTTTTGACGGCGCTGGTGTCCGGTAATTCCCTCTGCAATTATCTGGTTAAAAAATCCAGCGTGACCTGCTGGATCAAACTTCAGAATATAATCTGCTACCGTTTCATAACCCTGAGTACCAAAAACAGCGCAAGGGGAATTAACTTCTAGGAAAAAGATTTCTCCATTCTCGTCAACTCTCAAGTCAATCGAAGCATAACCACCCTGATTCATTTCTAAAAATAGTCGTCTAGCCGCATCTCGCAAACTTAACTCAAGCTGCGGATCGTCACAAGGAACATACCATTCTGGGTGACTTTGACGGAGTTTTAGATCGTAGGCTGGAAAATGCTCATCTTTCGGCGGCACAAACTCGATCGGTTGATAGACAATAGGCGAACAAGCATCGTCTGGGTTAGCAACCAAAAGCACTGTGAACTCGCGTCCAGCGATGTACTCTTCAATCAGGATGGTGTCAAAGTCAGCAATTAGCTCAGTAGCTTTGCTTAACAGAGCCTCTTTTGTAGTTATATGCGATCGCGCATCAATTCCCAGACCATCTCCGGATGCTGCTGGTTTGACAAACAAAGGAAAATTTAGTTCGACAGCGGCATTCTCTACATCAGTCAGCGTTTGGGCAACCCAAAATGCTGGCGTATCAACTCCTGCAAAATAAGCAATATGCTTCATTTCCTGCTTAGGAGAATCATACAAAGTTGCGGCAGAACCTGTGTAGGGAAGGTTCAGAGCCTCCAATGCGCTCATTACTTCATGGCAAGAAGGAACATCCCAATGTCTATAACCTCGACAAAGATTGACAAAGATATCGTAACCCCCTTTCTTCAACTCTTTTAACTGACGATAGATTGTTGCTTTATTGAGGACTACAGACTCTACTTCGTCTTCTGGCTTTAGATTGGGGAAATAACTCAGTGAAGTGTATGGTTCAAAGTTTACCGTCGATTGAGAATAGTCAGGTTGCAGAACGCATACTTTCATGTTGGAAATCTCAGAGAGTTGTTTTAGTTGTGGAGTTCTAATTGGCGTTACTTGACTGCTAAGCTACACAGCGAAGCAAACAAGCTGAAGTGCTTGCTGAGACTTTTAAATTGCGACCTCGTGTAGCCTCAGCATAGGAAAACTGAGATGGCTCAAAGTGAAGCTTTAGATAGTCCATCAGGCGTAACACTTGAAGTGAACCATCGGAACAATGAAAGATATCAATTGAGGCATGACCTGTCTCAGGATAAGTATGGATAGAAACATGAGATTCACTAACGATCGCCACTGAAGTTACCCCAATTGGATAAAATTTATGACTGAATAGTTGCACTAATGTAAAGTCGGCTACTTTCAATCCTTCTCGCATCAGTTCTTCTATTTTGTCTACATCATTCAGAAGCTCTGTGTTACGGCAATCACTGAATTCAACAAGAAGGTGAGTTCCACAAAATTCCATACTTAGTTACCTACGACTTTGTTTTTATAACCCTGATTGAATCAGCCCCAAAATCCCCACCCGGCACTGAATAACCTTGAAGTACGTCTTCACTGAGGTCTAATGGCTGAAAGACTATCCAAAACTCCTGAAACCCTTGAAAAAACGTAGAGAATGGTAGAGCGTAAGCGAAACCCAACAAACTGCACCAGTGCTGGGGAACGTGAACTCAAAGGGAGCCTACACATCCGAGATTTGGATAGTCTTTCAGGGTCTAACGGTCTAGCGGCGTTATCAGTGCCAGCAGCAGAAAATCTTGTGAGCTTATTAATAGTCTTCCCAAATCAGCAACCAAATTCACAACAGCTCATCAATATTTCAATTTGTTAAGCTGCCAGCCCTGAATCCTCACCTTGACTTTGTTTGGGGAGAACGGTGTCTTTTTGCATTGCTGCATGATTAACTTGACAATGTTACTCAGCCCAATACATCTCGGTTAGTGATGTATTGCCCACGGAGAACCCCCTACCCCCCTTAAAAAGGGGGGGCTAAGTTCCCACTTTTTAAGCTCTGTTAGGGGGGATCGAGCCTTAACCGAAAAGTATTGCCACTCAGCCTAAATTTGAGCGATCTCTTCAAAAGCCGTTAGTAAATTAAGGTATCTGGGAACTCTAAGATTATGTACAACTTTTTGTTCTCTGAGTAACGCGAATGAATGCCAAACCTGGTTATCCTGCTAAGGCTACTCAACAGGTTCCCCTGCGGCTGATTCTTATAGTTCCCTTTGTATTACAAATATTTGCAGCGGTAGGGCTAGTTGGCTATCTCTCATTTATAAACGGACAGAAAGCGGTCAATGACCTTGCCAATCAACTGATTGACAAAGCCAGTCAACAGGTTGATGAACACCTGGATACTTATCTGGCACTACCACAGCAGTTGAACCAAATCAATGCAGATGCGATCGCTTCTGGACGATTAAATCTGAATGACCCCAAAGCTAGCGAACAGTATTTCTGGAGTCAAGCTAGAGCATTTGAAACGCTTAGCTATATTGGCTATGCTTTACCGAATGGTGGGGAATCAGGTGCTGGGCGTTGGGTCAATGGAGTCGATCTCCTGGTCTATGAAAATCTCCCTGGAGACGGTGTGGCATCGGATTACATCGCCGATCAACGGGGAAACCGGACAAGCCTTTTGCAGAGTTATCAGGCCGATCCTTTATCGCCACCAGGAGTGAAAGACATCATTAAAATAGGTAAGCCAGCCTGGGCTGCTATCTACACATACGCATTTGAGAACACGGTACAGATTACTGAAGCAGGCAAGGCAATACAAAGCCAAAGCGGCACTTCTGATATTGGCCTTAATTACTATGTGGCAGTCCCCGCTAGATATCCAGTTTATGACCAGAAGGGTAATCTGTTGGGTCTTCTGATGGTAGATTTGCTGCTAACGAATGTGAGTAAATTCTTGGGCAACCTGAAAGTTAGCCGTTCCGGACAAGTTTTTATCATGGAACGCGATGGCTTGCTGATTGGCAGTTCCAGCACTCAATCAGTCGTACACAAAGTCAATGGTGAGACAAAACGCCTGAATGCCCTAGAAAGCCCAGATCCGTTGATTCGCGCCGTGGCAGCCAAATTAAAACAACAATTCCAGAATTTCACCACCCTTCAAAATACTCAAGAACTTGAGGTGATATTCAACGGACAGCATCAGTTTATTCAGGTCACTCCCTGGCGCGATCGCTTTGGGTTAGACTGGCTGGTGGTGGTCACCGTGCCGGAATCTGATTTCAATTCCCAAATTAACGCCAACACTCGCACAACTATCGTCCTGTGTCTGGGAGCATTGGCAGTGGCAACGATCTTGGGAATTTACACATCCCGCTGGATTACTCGCCCCATCTTAAAGTTGAGTTTGGCATCCGAAGCGATCGCCACTGGACAGTTAGACCAAACGATTGCAACTACCAACATCAAAGAGTTAGATGCGGTGGCACACTCCTTTAACCACATGGCTTCTCAGTTACAAGATTCCTTTAACGAACTGGCACAGACTAACGCCGAATTGGAAAATCGAGTCGAAGCTCGTACTGCAGAACTCTCACAAACCCTGGTTGATTTGCGGCGCACTCAAGCACAAGTGATTCAGACCGAAAAAATGTCCAGTTTGGGACAATTGGTTGCTGGAGTAGCGCATGAAATTAATAATCCAGTCAACTTTATTCATGGCAATGTCACCTTTGTCGATGAATATGCTCAGAATCTTCTAGAGTTAGTGCAACTCTACCAGCATGAATATCCCCTTCCCACATCTGCAATTCAAGCCAAAATTGTTGATATGGATTTAGAGTTTATCAACCAAGATATGTTGAAGTTACTCTCATCCATGAAATTGGGGACTGAACGGATTCGAGAAATTGTTAAATCACTAAGGACGTTCTCTCGATTGGATGAAGCGGACATGAAGGAGGTGGATATCCATGAAGGAATTGAAAGTACGTTGCTGATCTTGCAACATCGCCTGAAACCCAAACCAGACCGCCCAGAGATCGCAGTGATTCGAGATTATGGCAATTTGCCTCCTGTGGAGTGTTATCCTGGACAACTCAACCAAGTCTTGATGAATATTGTGGTAAATGCGATTGATGCACTGGAAGAAGCCAAAGCCGAGTGGACGTATCAGGAGAGAAAGGACAATCCTGGTCAAATTACTATTTCCACTTCAGTGATTGATTCGCAATGGGTGCAAATAGCGATCGCAGATAACGGTCCTGGTATTCCCAGCCACATTCAGCAACGGATATTCAATCCCTTCTTCACAACTAAGCAGATTGGGAAAGGAACGGGGATGGGGATGTCCATCAGCTATCAAATTGTCACGGAAAAGCATGGCGGCAAATTGGAATGTTTCTCCACTCCTGGTGAGGGAACCGAGTTTGCGATAAATATTCCCATTCGTCAACAAGTCAGCGCTGCTATCTAATGGCAAAGGTCAGCGGACGCGAGACGAAGTAAGCAAGCTCACTAATTACTTAAGCAGTATAACTATGTCAGGACTTACGCAACATCAGTACATAGTAAGGGCAACCACCGGGGGATTGAACCCGAAAAAACGCTATATGTATAAGCTTTGCGTAAGTCCTGTATGTATGAATGCCAGTGCGATAGCGAAGCGCCGACCTGTCGGTTCGCTCTGGCTTCATCAAGAAGGCGATCGCTCGCGAAGAGCTGTTGCTGCACGCACTTGTGTACTTCCCAACTTCTAGTCGGGTAATGCGAGTCCGGTTCGAGGATCGCGGATATAAAGCCCTAGAACTAGCGAATCCATAACTGTATCCCATACGGGAATCATCCGCTCCGCATCGTCCACCCAGTAGTCAAAAGTAATCAGACACTGAACACCAGAACCTAGCCCAATACAGATTCGGGAATAAGCTTCGCGGTTTTCTTCAGGGTCAATAAATTTGAATTGAGTCCAAACGATGCGGGCAGTTTGGCGCTTGAGCTGAATAATTTCCCCTGGCGCGATCGCCTGACGCTCATCATCTTTAACCACCTTCTTTAATAGCGGAACCAGCGGGAAATCTGCCCAATTACCAGGGGGCAGTAAATTAAAGGAAGCTTCTAAGCGAGCATCATCGTTGGGTGGCATTTTGTCTAAAAACCGGAATGACTTCTCATCCGGTTCAAAATGCCAATCTTGGGGGACATCGAAGCGCAACGCTCCTCGTCCTGCTACGAAGATCCGATTTCCTGGCTTTGATTTCCAGTTGTGGTCTTCTTTTAGCTCTAGGGTTTCCTTGAGCCATTGGAGATTGTGCTTTTTGCTCTTAGACATAGCCGCTCCAGAATTGACCTCCCTTTTATTTTGCCGTAGGTTGGGTTTAACTGTAGATGTTTGTTGGCGAGAGCGCTGATATTGATGCAGAGTTTATCACTCATCAACTTACTCTAAGCTATCCAAAGACCTGCTCAACGGTGAATAAAGAGAGCGATCGCGCTTTGGGGATTGCGATCGCTCTTTTTGGTGTGTGGCGTAAAGGCGATTGATACTGTTACCGAACGGTGGTTATAACTGGCGGGAATTCTCCACAAACTGTCTCGCACAGTCCTTACAGCGATAGCACTGCTTCCCCCTTCGATACCCGTTTTTAGATAACTGCTCCGATTGACAATGCGGACATTTCATTACTTTCATTACATCGCCCAACCGCTTGTCACCTACATACGGCTCTAAATATGACACTAACAAGTCCTCAATCTGCTGCACCAACTGTTGACGATGCTGTTGCTCTGGGTTGCGAAGTGCCGACAGAATGACAGCATTACTGCTGTGAACGCAAACCTCTGCCAATAGACTACATTGCGCCTTACTCAATGCCGAATTTCTTTGCTTTAAGAGACCAGCCATAAAGTCAATTGCTTCTTGGGTCATGCTTTCATCGATCGACTGGAAAATCTCGCGGGATATAAAAAACTGCACAAACACCACCCGTGACACAGGTTGTTCAAACATCTGTGCGACAGCGCTGACCAATCCATGAATCATGTGTCGGAGTGGTAATCGAACCATCTCTGGAGTATCTGCCCTCGACCACAAGGTCTTAACCCGCTCGATATGGCGTAATTCCATCGCATTAAAAATGGCAGCTTTATCGGGGAAAAACTGATACACAGACCCAATCGCCGTCCCCGCTTTGGCTGCAATCAGATGGGTGGTTGCAGCTTCATAGCCCACCTCGTCAAACACTGCCGCCGCTGCATCCAAGATTTTTTCGACCCGTTCTTTACCTCGCTGCTGTTTGGGTTGACGGCGCAGACTTCTTGACGAATGTGAATCTTCTGTCATATTCTGAAAACACGACGGATTTCTCACAATTTTATCTCTAGCGGAGAACATTATGCAGTCTATGCTTTTCGGTGCGCCCTGGTTGTTGGCGCACAAGTCGATGTTGGTAGTAAACCAACCTCGGAAAATTTCTCTGTATGGTAATGATTATGTAATGTGGAAAGACGCTGCTGGAGCAATCCATGCCTTGCCAAATGCCTGTCCTCACATGGGAGCAATGTTGTCAGAAGGATGGTGCGAAGCACATATTGATGGGACGAGTACTGTCGTCTGCCCGTTTCATGCCTTGCCGTTTGATTCAGAAGGATGTACCGTTTTGCCGGGATTGGGGAAGAAAACATTGCCTCAACTGAAACCTTTAGAGTTAACAATTCAAGGAAATTTCATCTGGTCTTACGGTGGATACGAGCCGAAAGTGCCGATTCCTATAGTGCTGAATGACATTGCAGACACCTACTACTTTGTCGGGCATACCGCAGATATAAGTGTAGAGACTGATTTGCTCACCATGTTGCTGAATATGCACGACTATAATCACCAAAACGGCACTCACCGGGAATTGTTCCGGATTACCAATGTGGAATTTCATCAATTCATTGACAATGGGCATCATTCCCATGCGTTTTATGATATGCCTACCGCCCCTTACAGCTTGGCAGAAAAGCTGAGAAAACTCGATTTATTCCTACTCCCGACAACCCTCAAAGCCCACCTGGAAAACTACTTCCCATTTCTTGTGATTTTTCATGGTGAAATGCCATTAGGTAAAGTAGCCCAGTGTCACATCTTTGTCCCAGAAGCCGAGAACCGCACAAGGACTTACATTTTGTTATTTGGTCAAGCCACGCACCCTGCCTTTAAGCTATTTGGCAGGACATATCTCAAGTTTGGCAAGGTGGTAGTTGATCAAGATGCTGATATTTTGGGTAAAATTTATCCGAATACGCCTCAGAAAATTAAACTCAATAATGAGGTGGGTATGGACTGGGTGCGGCGCAATTTTCAAAACTTCCCAAATGTTGTGGAACCTAATCTTTCAAAGTAGACGGCGCATACTTCTTCAGTATTATGGTAGCTGTTCGTTTCAGCATCACCGCATTGCGATCGCAAGCCCAAGTGAAGACGCGATCGCTTCTTGTCAGCTACGCGATCGCAACCATGAATAAGAGATTGCGATCGCGCTTTGGAGATTGCGATCGCCTCCCGACACGAACGGCGGTATCTAGGCTGGCAAATGCGAGATATGTAGAATCTCACCGACCGCCTGAAAGCCTGCACGAGCGTAGATCCGTGCTTCCGCTTCATGGGCAGCCATTAAGAAGGGTACAGAGATACCCGCAGCGAAGGCTTCCTGTACCAATCGAGTTGTGAGCGCTCCTGCCACACCTCGACGGCGGAAGGCAGCACGTACACCAATACCTGCAATCTCTGTCGTTTGATCGCTCGGTACAGAACATATACCCGCCCCGATAGGCTCACCCGTTGCCGCAATCTTAGCGAGGACAGCGATTCCACCTGCTGCAAGATTGTTTCGGAGACGGGTGACAGCTGCGGGGTCTGGTGTAAAATCACCGTAAGCTTCTTGCTGAACTGTGACGATGGAAAGCAAGTCGGCATCAGAGGCGGGCAAAACCAACTCAATACCTGGAGGTATGGGAAGGATCTGTTCTGATCCAGGAGCGCACGTCATCAGTGGCAGATGACCCTCAACGCGAAAACCAAAATCGATCAGTGTCCTTTCGACAGCAGGCGCTAACTGCGCGATATACTCCAAGCGCGGCTTCCGCAAACGTTTTTCATAAGCGGCGATGAGGGCAGTCACGTCTGCGGGTGACGGTGTAGCATGGTCATCGGGAATGGCATAGTTGAGAAAAGGATTGTCATTGGAAGGGGTGAAGGTGGCGAGAAACGAACCTATGCGCTCTGTGTCGCGTTGGTGGTTCGCTGCAACTCGTAGATATGATTGAATGCGCGAGTTCATAAAACTGCCTTTATTACGGAGTGTATGGCAAGGGTTTAGGACTTTAACTTAAGACTGAAAAACTTTGAAAGGCTGCCTCCGCCGACTATTTAAGCAGCATAACTCTTAATTTATACCGCACTGGTGGTACAGATTCTTTGTAAGTGTAAATTACTGCTCTAAATAGCCCAAGTGAAAATGCGATCGCGCTTATGTATAGTGTCAAGTGAGTATGATGCAGAGTTCAGTACCAATCAACCGACCCTAAGCCATCCAAAGACTCGATCGACGGTTAAATCCAAGGTGAGGAATTTTGGGATTGGTAGGCGATCGCTACCAGTTAACTCCACTGGTTCTTGTCCTGGTATAAATGCCAAAATTAACCGCTCATCTGGATCGATTAACCATCCAAGCCCAGTGCCATATTTCAGGCAGTGCAAAATGTTACTAATGACTTTAGTTGCTCTCTGTTCGGGTGAGAGAATTTCTACCGTCCAATCCGGGTAAATTGCAAAAGCATTCGGTACTTCGCTATCCGCTTCAAAAGGAATTCGTTCCCAAAGGAATACAGAAGCATCGGGAACGATCGAGCGCCCACCAAATGTACAGCGTAATTCTGGAAACGCTAAGGCAATTCGTGGAGTTTCTGCAACTTGATTGACAGCATCACAAAATTTAAGTTGCAGGCGAGAGTGTTTGCCTTGAGGCATCGGTTTTTGGTGAATTCGACCGCCAATAAATTCACTGGCAGGCTTAGTTTCTGGCAGTTTCAGGAATTCTTCGAGGGTAAGGGATGAAGGAATCGCTGTTGTCATCACCTTGAGTTCGGTATCATTGCCACTATGACAGAATTTTATCGTCTTTGCCATCGATAAGCTCCACACAGAAGCGCGATCGCAACCATGAATAAAACAAGCGATCGCGCTTTGGAGATTGCGATCGCTTCCTACTTAAAATTCAGACACCAGATAATGTTTAAGGATTTGCTGCAAAGGTGTTGCATTGTGCAGGTTCGCCTGTCTGAATACCCCGCTTGAACCAGCGGACTCGCTGCGCTGAACTACCGTGAGTAAAAGAATCCGGGACAACACGTCCTGTGGACTGACTTTGCAAGCGATCGTCTCCAATACTGCTAGCAGCATTCAGCGCCTCTTCAACGTCGCCTGCTTCCAGAATTTGCCGAGAACGATTCGCATGGTTTGCCCAGATACCAGCAAAACAGTCTGCTTGTAACTCTAACCTGACTGAAAGTTGATTCGCTTCGGCGCGACCAACTTGACGCTGTAATGTACGAACTTTATCAGAAATGCCCATTAAATTCTGGACATGATGCCCAACCTCGTGAGCAATTACATACGCTTGGGCAAAGTCTCCTGGTGCGTTGAGCTTATACTTCAAATCCCGATAAAAACTTAAGTCAATGTAGACTTTTTGATCGGCGGGGCAATAAAACGGCCCAACTGCCGCTCGTGCATAACCACAAGCCGACTCTACCGCATTTGAGAAGAGAACTAACTTAGGCTCGACATAGTTCTCTCCCCTTTGGCGAAACAGAGTACCCCATGTATCTTCCGTATCCGCCAAGACAACGGAAACGAAATCAGTCATGCGATCGCTTGCAGCAGATGATTGTGTTCCAGGAGACTCCGTGGAGTTGCGATCGCTCGGCGCTTGTTCTTGTCCTTGCTGCAACACCGCACCAGGATCGCCGCCTAAGAGGGCAACAATCACCGCCAGAACGATTGTGCCAATGCCACCCCCTACCAAAGGACCAGAAACCCCACCACCGCGCCTGTCCTCAACGTTGCTGCTTTTCCGACCGAATTCCCAGCGCATAGCTTCAAGTCTCCAAACTACTCAACCCAGCAGAAGTAAGTAAGGTGTTATTTCACCTAACCCAGACTTTCCACAACCCACTACAAATATTAGCGATCGCCTTCATCTAGATCCTCTACCAGAGGGACGGCTCTAATTGATAAATAGTCTTACTTAGGGAAGGCTAGATCGGGAGCATCCCAATGAAAGTAAAAATGTCCGACGACTCGCATTCGCGGCTAAACAAACAAAGCCTGCTCTCATCAGGCTTCGTTCTTCTAGCCCCAGGCTTCTAGCCTGTGGGCGTATATTTCCTGTCATCGGGATGCTCCCGGCTAGATCGGGGTCAAAGAGTAGATAAATACTTTAGAATCTTCTGTGCCAAGTAACCCTGTTTGCACCCTAACCTGAGAACTCCGGAAACCAATAGGAACGTAGATTAAATAACTTACACTCATTCACGTTCTGTAGGGGCTTTTTCTGTGCCATGCCCCTACGCAAAAAATGGGAGGTTATCTAATCGCAAAGCGGGAAGCCGGGAAGTTGAAGAGACTTTGAAAATTAGATTGCCGTTCCGCTATGGTTTCTGGTGCATCGTCCCAAAGGCTTTCATAATAGAAGAAAGTTACACCCAAGCCGCGATCGCGAGCTGCCCGCACTTTGGCTTGAATCAGTTTAATCGAAACCGGCTTATTTCTTAAGCCTGTAAGGACACCAACTCCGGTGGGAATTTTTTGTTGCACTTCTTGAATTTCCGGGCGGGTGAGCTGAGCGAGAAAACTTTGCAGATTGGGACGATAAACTTGCACGATTAACTCGTCCACAATATCTTGTCGCACCCAAGTAAGCCAATCTTGCAGATAAGTATTGTAAGCAGTGACGTAAGGATTAGGAGCAACAGAGAAAATTGCGTTGGCTTTCCTCTGTTTTACAGCTTTGTTGAGTTGTGTCATGAATGCCGTGATTTTATCTGCACGCCATAGCACCCATGCAGGATCTTGGGGATTGGAAGGTGCATTTTTCTTAGTTTCCTGTTTGTACAAGGCAAGCGTGTAGCGATCGTAGCCAAATTCATTGGGCAAACTGGTGTGATCGTCAAACTGAATGCCATCGGCATCATATTTAGTGACGATTTCCAGCACCAACTCGGTGATGAACTGCTGCACCTCTGGATGGAAAGGATTGAGCCACACAACCTCACCAGCAGCGCCAATCCAAGTTTGGCTACCATCCCGCCGTTGCGTAATCCAATTAGGATGATTTGATGTCAGTTCCGATATCGGGGGAGCCATGAAACCGAACTCAAACCAGGGAATCACTAGCAAGCCTTGGCGATGGGCTTGGGTAATCAGGTCAGCGATGATATCTTGTCCCTGTAAGCCTTTACGGGCAGAAGATTGAATGTCTTCCCGTTGTGCTACGGCACTCTCGTAGAGCGCATAGCCAGAATTCCACACTACAGGATAGATCGTGTTGAAGTTTAGCTGCGCCAGTTGACTCACAGCATTTTGCAGTTTGGGGCGATCTCTGAGGATGTCAATGTCATTATTGGTCATCCAAACGCCGCGAATTTCTTGAAAACGTTTCTGAGGGGTGGCTTCTGGGATTGGGCTTTGCTCGATCGCTTCTGGTGGCATTGCGCTTTGCGCGATCGCCCAGATAGGGTTGCCAGCCAGCAATACTGTGATGAATGATGCCAGAAACAGTAACAAGAGATACTTGAGCGATCGCCACCAACCTCTAGGAATAAAATGCAATTTCATAAGCTTTAATGATAAGTTAGCTTGAGCGATCGCTCAAGCTAGGTGATGGAATTAACGATTAATAGTCTACAGGTATTTATATCTACTGAAAAATTGATTGTTAACAGGAATCATTCAATCAGTAATCTTGAATTGTTGTATTAGAAAAGCTGAGGCATCAGGGTATTGTAAGTAGAATCACGGTCTGCAATCTCTCAAAAATTATTAGCGATCGCCTTCATCTAAATCCTTTCCCAGAGGCGGTTGGAGCTATCGTTTTTGTGACAATTCGCTATCGCACCTGCTGTTCACCTCACCCTTGCCTCACACGATACCGCTAGAAAGGCGAGTGAGGGTTTATGTGCGAACTGACTTTTTCTGCGCTTCGCTATCGCCCTTTGGAACAGTTCGCAAGAGCGCGAACTGACAAGTCAGCGCAACGCGCGATCGCAAGCAATCATGTTCGACTTAAAATGGTGGATAGCTTGATAGAGGTTTTTTATGAGCATCAGCCTCACACCCAACCAAGAGCGCTTTATTCAAACCAAGCTTCAAGCTGGAAAATACCACTCAGCAGAAGAAGTTCTTGAAGTTGCCCTACGCTTGCTCGATGAGTACGATCGCGCTGAAACTGAATGGGTGGAAGATGTGCGAGAAAAAATTGACGCGGCAATTTCGGCATCAGACCAGACACCACCGATTGACGGTGAAACTTTTGTAAACCAAATTCTAGAACGGTTTCAACAAGCTCGTCAGGCACAAGAATGAGTCGCTACGTTATCAATATCCTCGCTAGTCGCGATCTCAATGAGATTGCCGACTACTTTGCCGACACTAGCATTGAAGCGGGTGAGCAATTTTTCCGGGAATTCAACCGTAAGTGTCAACAATTAGTTTCTTTCCCAAACAGTGGTAAAAGCTACGCAAAAGTACGCGCTGACTTACGAGGATTGCCTCTTGAAGGCTATATCATTTTCTACAGAGTTTTGGATGACGGCGTTGAAATTTTGCGTGTTGTGAGTGGTCGTCGCAACTTCCCATCTCTTTTTGAAGAGTCCAATTAAAACACTCTCTCCAATAGCTGTAAAGGTAGCTGATGATAAACCTTGTTGCAGACGCGAACTGACTTGTCAGAGCTTCGCTATCGCACCTGCTGTTCACCTCACCCTTGCCTCACACGATACAGCAGTAAAGTTGAGGAAGGCTTTGTGAGCGAACTGACTTTTTCTGCGCTTTGCTATCGCACTCTGCGTACCAACAAGTGCGAACTGACTTTTTCTGCGCTTCGCTATCGCCTTCAAAAACCCAGTTTTGACTGAAACTTTACATAAACTTCAGATTATCTCTGGTCAAACTCCTAAGTATTGGCACGGATAAAAGCCTTGTAGAGATTGCGATTGGGTTAAATAATTCGCGTGTTTATACTCAAAACATCTATCCAAAGTATGTAATTTTTTGGTAAAGATGAGCGAAAAGCATTGCGGCGGTTAGGGAAAGTACGGCATAGTTTACTCAGTCAGCAATCAAGCAAAAACTCAACATTAAAGAGCAAGCTAAAGCTCTACTCAAATAATTTGCATCTGCTATAGATAAGAGAATTCTGGCGATAGCGAAGCGCCGACCTGTCGGTTCGCCCTTACTCTTCAAGAACTTTTTGGGGTTAAGGGAAGGATTCGCTTGGGTTGCTGCAAGTGGCGTGAAGCGATAGCGCAGCGCACCAGTAAATTTCACAATCACTATCCACACACTCAACATTCACTTTTTTGGAGTAACGAATTTTATGACCACCTCAACTTTGCTGAAGAAATTATCGATAGCTACCGCCGGAGCAGCACTTCTCTTGGGAATAGGGGGAACGGCACAGGCTGCCACTTTTACTGAATCTGGTGATGCAGGTCAGACTTTAAATACTGCCCAAAACGTTGGCGGTGGCATTGATGTTATCCAAGGAACTATCTCTCCACGCAATGATGCCGACCTTTTCTCTTTCTCTTGGGGTGGTGGGTTATTCAACGCTACAACAGTTGGTGGTGCAAACTTCGATACCATACTGCAACTGTTTGATTTTTCAGGCACGCTACTCGCTCAGAACGACGATTCTCAGCTTACGCTGGGATCCACTCTTAACGAGTTTCTGGATGCCGGTAACTACTTTTTAGGAATTTCATCCTTTGCCAACTTTGCCACCTCCGGCCCTATTTATGGCAGTGTGGGGGTGGGGAGTAGCTCTGGCAGTTACTCTATCAGCCTGAACCAGCCGACTAGCTCTGTCCCTGAACCTGGTTCTGTGTTGGGTCTATTAGCGCTTGGTGGTTTAGGTGCTGGTTCTGTATTAAAGCGGGCGTTGCTGAATTAGGGTATGATGCGAGCGAGAATGCGAGAGGGGAGCCGAAAATGATTTCTTTGATTTTGATAGGGAATTGGAACATCTCCAAATCTGAGATAATGAATTAGTAATCGAATTGA
>NZ_JBYCCT010000016.1:0-28974 GCF_057473865.1 Coleofasciculus sp. H7-1 | reverse complement strand
GTCAGCTTTTAGAACAGCTATATCCTATCGGTTTGTCCGTTGGCTTCAGGAGAATACTGACGTATTTGCCTTACACCTAGCCCATTTAGGGCTTGTTTGGGCTTGAACAAAGTTCAAGTCCCGTTAGCTCGTTGCACGGCTTCATAAAGGCTGAGGCGATTGTCCCGTGTTGCAGCAATCAGACCTTTGAACAAAGCAATTTGTGGAGCTGACTTGAATAGTAGTGAGTAGGGCTGGTCTTCCTTACGCATCTGGGGAATTTGGCTACTCTCTGTCAATATGTTTGCACAAACATACTTAGCTTATCAATGAAAATGAATGATGTTTTTGCAAACACCAGCCAATTAAGCCCGTATAAATGCAGAAGGCACGGTCATGCCGTGCCCCTCACGCTATTTGTGAAGTAGCGCTCTACTCAATCCCTTCAATCCGATCCTCGACCTCCTGATACAATTCGCGCAGCATTTGTAAGTTGCTTTCGCTGGTTTCCCAGTAACCGCGACCATTTACTTCGAGTAAAGTGGCGACAACTTTGCGGAAAGAGTGAGGATTGAGATTCATTAACCGCTGACGCATTTCTTCATCTTGGATAAACGTGGTATTTGTATCCTCGTAAATCCAGTTATCGACAGCACCAGCAGTTGCAGACCAACCCATCGTATTTACTAGCCGCTTCGAGAGTTCGCGGACGCCTTCGTAACCGTGGCTTAGCATTCCCTCGTACCACTTGGGATTAAGTAGTTTGGTACGGGCATCTAGGCGGACGGTTTCGGAAAGGGTGCGGACTTGGGCGTTGGCGGTGGTGGTATCGGCAATGTAGGATGTTGGCGTTTTGCCATCGCCGCGCAGACTGGCGACAACCTTGGTGGGGTCAGAGTCGAAGTAGTGCGAAACATCGGTGAGGCTAATCTCGGAAGAGTCGAGATTTTGAAACGTCACCTCAGCGGTTTTGAGGGCTGTTTCAAAAATTTGACGCGACTGTTCCATTGTGCCTGGACTATCAGAGGTGAAGGCGAAGGATTTGCGGCTGAGGTACATATCTTGTAATTCAGATTCGCTTTCCCAGGTGCTGTTTTCGACTGCCAGGTTGATATTAGAAGAATAAGAACCAGAAGCATTGGAGAAAACGCGAGTCGCTGCTTGGCGCAGGTTGATGCCCATTTCCTCCGCCTGTTGTAAGGCGTGTTTGCGGACGAAGTTCATCGATAGGGGTTCGTCGGCTTCTGCTGCCATTTTCACAGCTTGGTCGAGTAGGTTCATCTGGTTAATGAACAAGTCGCGGAAGACACCAGAACAGTTGATGACCACATCAATGCGGGGACGTCCGAGTTCAGCAAGCGGAATCAGTTCCAGTTTATTGACTCGTCCCAAAGCATCTGGCACAGGTTTAACGCCCACCATCCACATAATTTGAGCGAGGGATTCGCCGTAGGTTTTGATGTTGTCGGTTCCCCAGAGGACGCAGGCGATGGTGTCGGGATAGTTACCCGTTTCCGCCCGTTGCCGTTCTAGGAGTCGGTCTACAACGATTTTGGCAGATTTGACTGCGGCTGCGGTGGGGATGGACTGGGGATCGAGGGCGTGGATGTTTTTGCCTGTAGGTAGGACATCCGGGTTGCGGATGGGATCGCCACCGGGACCGGGGATGATGTATTCGCCTTCTAAACCTTTGAGTAAGGCACCGAGTTCGTTATCGGCACAAACTTGCTGGAGACAGAATTCCAGATACTCGAATAGGGGTTTAATCTGTTGAGTATCAACTTGGGAATAACCGGCTTCATGCATTGCCTCAATCCAAGGTTCCTTCTTGCCCATGTTGAAGAAATTGAGCTTAGAAACGAGGGAAACGCGACCATCGGCGTCAGTTTGTTCTTTGACGAGGGCGGAAACAGCGGCACGAGTGGCAAGGGTGATCTCTTGCAATAGCTGAACATCTTCTAAGATGCCTTTGTCGTTGTTCTTGTAGATGTCGTCAATATTTCGTCCGATACTGTTGGCGATGATGCGGGGAAGACTGAGAATTTCTTCTTCGTTTCGGTCGAGACTGGCGATATTGACCAGGGTAGCGATCGCTTCTTCTGCACTTGGCGGTTTCCCAACGACGTGCAAGCCACAAGGTAATAGCCGCGACTCAATTTCCATCAGTCTCCGGTACACCAAACCGACGAGGGTATCCCGTTCCTCGCTTGTCATCTCCTTGGCGTCTTTCTCTGGCAAGGCGATATCTTTATCCAGATTCACCATACGGCTCTTATCCACGATCGTGTTAACAATCTGGATGCCTCGCCCCGTATCTTTTAGGGTTTGGTAAGAACCGATTAATTCGCTCAATTCTTGCAAACCCTTGTAAAGTCCAGCATTTTCAGCCGGGGGAGTTAAGTAGGAGATGGTTTCGGCGTAGCTGCGACGTTTGGCAATGGTGGCTTCGCTGGGGTTATTCGCCGCGTAGTAGTAGAGATTGGGAATGTTGCCAATCAAGTTATCGGGGTAACATTCGTTAGACATCCCCATCTGCTTTCCTGGCATGAATTCCAGCGATCCATGCGTGCCGAAGTGCAGCACGGCGTCGGCTTTCCAAATTCGCTCTAGATAGGTGTAATAAGCGGCAAAGCCGTGGTGGGGACTGGCAGAACGGGAGAACAGCAACCGCATCGGATCGCCTTCGTAGCCAAAGGTTGGCTGGACGCCAATAAAGACGTTGCCGAAGTGTTTGCCGTAGATTAATAAATTCTGCCCGTCGCTGTTGAGATGTCCGGGTGGTTTGCCCCAGTTTTCTTCTAGCCGTTGAGAGTAAGGAGTTAAGTCTTCATACTCCGGCGTTGACATCCGATAGGCGATATTCAGTTCCGGAGTGCTGTACTGTGCTTGGGCATCGTGGATGACTTCTTGCATCAACGCCATCGCTGACTCTGGCAGTTCTGGGAGGTCGTAACCGTTCTGCTTGAGGGCTTTCATCACCTCGTAGATGGAACCAAATACATCCAGATAAGCAGCAGTCCCGACGTTGCCTTTGTCCGGGGGGAAGCTGAAGACGGTGATAGCAACTTTCTTTTGGAGTTTTGGCTTGCGGCGCAGGTTTGCCCATTTTAAGGCGCGTTGAGCGATCGCTTCTATTCGATCTTGGAGGGCGATCGCTTTCCCGGTGGCTCCATCCCTTCCCGAAAGGATAATTGGCTCGATTGCTCCATCCAGTTCGGGAATGGCAATTTGCAACGCCACTTGTATCGGATGCAGCCCCAAGTCGCTATTTTCCCACTCTTCTGTTGTTTGGAATACCAGCGGCAATGCCACCATGTAGGGGCGATTGAGGCGTTTGAGAGTGTCAATTGCCTTTGGATGATCTTGTCTAGCGGGACCACCGACGAGGGCAAATCCGGTCAGGGATACTACCGTGTCTACTATCGTCTGGTTTCCTTGAAGGAAGAAAGCATCAACTGGCTTAGAGAAATCTAAACCGGAAGCAAAGACAGGAATTACCCGTGCGCCCATTGCTTCTAGTTCCTGCACCATTGCCACATAATGGGCATCGTCGCCGGTGACGAGGTGAGTGCGTTGCAGCACTAAACCTACACAGGGAGCAAGGGGATCTTTGAGATCGGCAGAAATATCGTTGCGGCTGTTGTACCAGTTGAAATATTCCTTGACATCCTCAAACATCTGCGGTGCCAAGGGGTGCCAGATCCCCATATCAACATAGGTGACAGGGTCTTTGTATTGGAAAGACGAGCCACGGCGCGTCTCTACACCCTTGAGGACGTATCTATCCGCCAGCATCAGCAGGAAGTTCTCCAGGTTTTCTGAGGAACCGCCTAGCCAATATTGGAAGCTGAGCATGAAGTTCCGAGCATCCTGCGCTTTGTCCATTGGCAGGTATTTCAGAACTTTGGGCAAAGTTTGCAGTAGCTTCAGCATCCCATCTTGGAAGGAAGATCCGGATTTTTCTTTGCGCTTCCGCATGAATTGGGCGATCGCACTCTTAGATTGCCCCAGCTGCGCCATTGAGAAGCTGCCCATTTTGTTCAGGCGCATCACTTGTGGCATCGACGGGAAGACGACGGCAACATCAAGGTTGTCGCGGTGGGGTTCTACTGCTGCAACGACTTTATCCGCTAAGTCTTCAATAAAGATTAGGGAAGCGATAAAGACATTGGCACGCGCAACTTCTCGCTTAAAACCGTCGTAGTTCTCAGGGTCGCGCAGTTCTTCAAGCAGATAACCGCTAATTTCAATGGCTAAGTCGGGATGGTTCTCGTTAATTGAGCGAACCGCTCCTGAGAGGGCACTCTGGTACTGTGGCTCTAGCACGACATAGACCACCTTGAGTAGCGATCGCCCCCGCAGGTTTTCTGGGGCAATGTGGCGAATGGTGGACTTGACGTGAGTGAACATTCGCGTAGGCTCCAAATGATAACGTGTTCTCTTATTTAGGAAGGCAGAATTAAAGATACAGAAGTCTGAGGCGATCGCTCATCTTTCTGAATTCTGGGTTCTGATGATTGATTGGCTTATCAAGTGTTTTTACCAAAAAATGCTTACCCAGTGCGGGGTTTGGGCATTATCTGACACAATTCGATAAAAACTTTGAAACAATTTTTTATATATATTGACAAATTCCGAAGTGCATACTCATTTTTTTGCAAATAAGTATTAAGTTTTGGGACGGGAAATGCCAACTTTGGACATCTTGATTCTTTCAAATGGCCCTGGGGAGTTAGCGACTTGGGTGCGACCTGTGGTAAAGGCTTTGCGGGAACAACTAGGGGATGACCGTTCCGCAGTGCGGATCTCGGTAGTTTTGTCCCCTTGTCCTAACGCCAGTGGTAAAGAAGCGGCAATTGCCCAATCTTACCCGGAAGTAGACCGCGTACAGGGGGCAGGGAATTTCTGGGAGTTCTTGCTGTGGGGAAAGACCGCAGAAAACTGGGATTGGCGCGATCGCGGTGTAGTCGTGTTTCTGGGTGGCGATCAAATTTTTCCCGTCCTCATTGGCAGACGCTTGGGTTATCGCACGGTTGTCTATGCCGAGTGGGACGCCCGTTGGCACAGTTTGATTGACCGATTTGGCGTCATGAAACCGGAACTCGTCGCCCGCATTCCCCAGAAATATGCCCACAAGTTCGCTGTCGTCGGGGATTTGATGGCAGAAGCGCAACAAGAGTGGGAGAGTGGGGAAGTGGGAGAGGGGGAGAGCCGGAGATTTCATCCTTCACTCAGCACTCAGTACTCAGCACTCAGCACTCAACTGATTGGAATACTACCTGGGTCGAAACCAGCAAAACTTGCTCAAGGGGTGCCGTTGTGTTTAGCGATCGCAGAATGCATCCATGCTGCCCGTCCCCAAACCCGCTTTGCAATTCCCGTCGCGCCTACTTTGGATCTAAAAACTTTAGCTCGATTTGCCGATCCCAAGCAAAATCCAGTGATTGAATTAGTCAAAGGCGCTTGGGCAGAACTAATGATTCCCGATCCGCCAGAACTTCCGTATCTCAAAACAGCGGCGGGACTGCGAGTGGAACTATGGACGCGATCGCCAGCTTATGACTTATTATCCCAGTGTTCTCTATGTTTTACGACGGTGGGAGCCAATACCGCTGAACTCGCTGCCTTAGCAGTTCCGATGATTGTCTTATTGCCGACTCAACAACTGGATGCCATGCGAAGCTGGGATGGGTTGCCTGGATTACTTGCAAATTTGCCAGTCTTCGGTTCTAGTTTTGCCAAAGCGATCAACTGGATAATCATGCAAAAAGTCATGCAACAAGGGCGTTTATATGCTTGGCCCAATATTTGGGCGAAAACGCAGGTAGTTCCAGAATTAGTCGGTAAACTACAAGCGGCAGATGTTGCAGAATTGGCTTTAGATTACTTAAATCATCCTGAAAAATTGCAGGAAATGCGCGATCGCCTCCGCAGCATTCGAGGTGAAACGGGTGCTGCCCAAAAACTGGCAAAGTTAGTCTGCGAGGAGTTAGAAATACAAAATGCTTAATTTTTAAGCGCTACGACGCCCCAGTTCGTAGATCCCGCAACCGACACAAGCAAGCATTCCCATACTGATTGCCCAGCTGCGTCCTAAGCCAAGTTCTACCCCATAATTGCAAATACCGCCAATTAGGAAAAAAGGCACAATGCTGAAAATAGAAGCATAAAAGGCGTTTTGAGCTTCTCTACCCTGGCGGGTTCTTTCAAACTCTTCTTGTGAAGTGTAGAGCGATCGCTCAGCGAAGTTAAACCAGCGATTAATTTGTTCTATGACCCATTCGCTGACCGGAGAGCAACCGAGATATAAAGCTAGCGACCATAGACTAGCACCCGCGATCGCTGTCGCATCCAGCTCGAATCTAAACGGTACAATTTCAATCAGCATGGGTTTTACAACACTATAGTAGTCACTCTTCAGGGATTTTAACAAAAGTCAAGAATCCGTGAATATAGGTTGTTCCTCACTGCCTAAAAAAGTTGTGAAGTGCCGACAATTTCCACCCTGAGACAGACCCCAGCTAAAGGCTTGACTGCCAAACTTGACACGGCAGCAATCTGAAGTACAATTTTTCGGTTAATTGGCTGCGTGGGTAATCACCACATTTCTCGGTTATCGATCTCAATTTGGGCAAACGAAGAGTAAAGCAATGCAGCAAGGGTCTATACCTCCAAACCTTCAAAACCGCTTTCTCCATCCAAGACGATTTCTATTTTTATTAGGGCTGACTTTAGCCTGGTTGATGCCAGTAGTAGAATTACAGCCATCAGTTGAGGCATTGGAAGTTAGAGCAAACGCAGCATCAACTGGCAACAGCTGGCAAGGGGCATCTTTCCCAGTCGAAAATTTTCAAGGCTATACTTCTGCATTTGGCTACCGACGCTCTCCCTCTGGTTCTGCGGGTTTGGAATTCCATCGGGGTTTAGATATCGCTGCACCGGAAGGAAGTTACATTCGTAACTGGTGGGGAGGGAAAGTCGTGAAAGTCTCACAAGATAGACTTTGCGGCACCTCAATTACAATCGAGTCCGGCGCGTGGCGGCACGTCTACTGTCACATGAAAGGGGGCGTAGAATCAGCCAACGGCGGACGTTATTTCATCGATCGCAGCGGCGGTATCGTGGTTTGGGAAGGGCAACAAGTGGCAGCAGGTGCCCGAATTGGTCGGGTAGGAATGACTGGGCGTACTACTGGCCCTCATCTCCACTGGGGATTAAAGTATGCCAATAATTATGTAGATCCGGGTCAGGTTCTCAAAGCGATGTATGCTCAACAACCCAGTAATGTTCAGCAAGTTGGGCGTTGGCCTCAACCTTATAGAAGTCAGACATCGTGGGGGAATCAGGGGCGACGAACGATCGATTATTGAGCGGCGACTGGCAACATTGTCTTAGGCTAAATAAGCGTTACCCAACAAACTGCACCAGTGCTGGGTAAAGTTGCCTCAAAGGGAGTCTTCACATCCAAGATTTGGATAGTCTTTCAGGATTAGCAGGTTCAAACCTTAGCAATAAAAGAACCCGTTTTCTTGAAGAAAACGGGTTTTTTCAGAGAAGTGTACTGTCTAAAGAACAAGCACTTTTAATTAAGGAAGTGCTACCTCTTTCTTGGGCACTTGGGCGCGTTCAGCTACAATTTGACGAAAGCGATCGCCCTCAATCGTTTCTTGGTCTAACAGAAGATCCACCAGATGGTCTACCAAGACTCGGTTTTCCAGAATCAGCCGACAAGCTTCGCTGTAGCAATGTTCAACAATTGTTCTGACTTGGGTATCAATGCGGGTGGCAATTTCTTCGGAATATTCGCTGCGGCTCATCCAATCGCGTCCTAAGAATACTTCCCCATTCGGGGTTTCCAGCGACAGCGGTCCCAAATCGGACATTCCAAACCTCGTGACCATCTGCCGCGCCAGCGATGTCACCTTCTCCAAGTCATTCCAGGCACCCGTCGTTACTTCGGCGTCGCCAAAAATGACTTCTTCAGCCGCACGTCCGCCCAAGATTCCAGTAATTCGAGCCAGCAGCTGCGATCGCGAAAACAAGCCCTGCTCTTCACCCGGAGTATACCAGGTCAGCCCCCGCGCTTGACCCCGTGGCACCAGGGTAACTTTCTGCACCGAGTCGTGACCGGGTAACAGGGTGCCGATCACGGCATGACCGATTTCGTGATAGGCAATTAATCGCTTGTTCTTGCTATCTACTAGCGGCGTGCCTTCCATACCAGCCACCACCCGATCTACAGCATCGTTAATTTCTAACTCTGTAACCGCCTCTTTGCGCCGTCTGGCGGTCAAGATGGCAGCTTCGTTGAGCAGGTTCGCTAAGTCAGCACCCGTAAAGCCTGGGGTGCGTCGAGCGATGTTTTCCAGCGAGACTTCGGGAGCGATTTTTTTATTCCGCGCATGAACTTCCAGAACTGCCAGACGCCCTTTAAGATCCGGTGCATCCACCATCACCTGTCGGTCAAAGCGTCCCGGACGCAACAGCGCCGAATCCAGAACATCGGGACGGTTAGTAGCGGCAATGATAATAATCCCAGTATTGCCTTCAAACCCGTCCATTTCTGTCAGCAACTGGTTGAGGGTTTGTTCCCTCTCGTCGTTTCCACCGCCAATCCCTGCGCCGCGTTGCCGTCCGACGGCGTCGATTTCATCGATGAAGATCAGACAAGGAGCGTTTTCTTTGGCTTTTTTGAACAAGTCGCGGACGCGGGATGCACCGACGCCGACAAACATTTCCACGAATTCCGATCCAGAAATGCTGAAAAATGGTACTCCAGCTTCCCCAGCGATCGCTTTGGCGAGTAATGTTTTCCCAGTTCCGGGAGGACCGACTAACAGCACGCCTTTGGGAATTTTTGCGCCCACGGCGGTGAATTTCTCTGGGAGTTTGAGGAAGGTGACGACTTCTTCGAGTTCTTCTTTGGCTTCTTCGATGCCTGCTACGTCGTCAAATTTGACGCCGGTTTTGGCTTCCATCTGAAATCTGGCTTTTGATTTCCCGAAGTTCATGGCTTGCCCAGAAGCATTGCTAGAACGACGGAAAATAAACATTAATACTCCCAGTAAGAAGAAGAGTAATAGTAAGTTTGCCGCTACCCCCACCGCTGCGGTGTTATCTGTCGAAGGTTGTACATCGAGTTCGACATTTTTGCTGCGGAGTTGTTCAATCAATTCTGGATTTTGCTCTAGCAGCATCACCTCTTGCGGCGGATCGGTTGGCTTTTGCCCCGCCAATCTAACCTTAGCCATCCGGGTGGCTGGGTCAATTTCCACCTTGGTGACTTGGTTCGCCTCAAGTTTCCGCAACAGCTCGCCATAGGTGAGGGTGTTCTGCTCTGCCTTAGCGAGGGCAGGAGGACTCAGCAGCATCCCCTGGAAAATCATCAAACTGGCGGCGATCTGCCAGAAGCGTCGTGGCGCTGGTTTAGCGGAATTTTCCTTAGACCTTTTTGCCGGTCGATCCCCTATCCATGCTTCGATCCCAGAATTTTTTTTCATACAATTGCCCTTTCCCTGCTGCTGTGACTCAACCCCTAGGTTGCTGGATTTCCAGAGGAATCTGCCTAAATCAGGAGTTGAGCAGACCTTTCCATCCTCTAGTTTAACTGTCTCGATTCCAGCCTTGCCGAGAATCGGTTTGCTGGTTTTGTCTGCCTTGTTGACGAAGTTGGGTGAAACTTGTTATCTTGAACGTATTCATAACGAGTACGCTTTACTAACTAATAAGTTTTTCTACTTATGTATCGATGACTGATTGCCTGAAGTTAACTATTTTTGCGCTTACTCAAGCTTGTTTTCATCTTCATAGAGGCTTATTTATATGGTCAAAATTGTGGGAATTGGCGGAAGTTTACGGGCTGGATCTCAAAGTCAGCTCGCTCTAAATTTGGCAGCTTTGCGAGTGCGATCGCTAGGCGCTGAGGTAGAAGTTCTTGATTTGCGGCAAATGCATCTGCCTTTTTGCAACGGAGAAAAGGAATATCCAGACTTTCCGGATGTTGCAAAGATGCAAAAAATAGTCGCTGAGGCAGATGGCTTAATTTTGGCAACCCCTGAGTATCATGGTAGTGTCAGCGGTGTGCTAAAAAATGCCCTAGACTTGATGAGTTTTGACCAGCTAAGCGATAAAGTTACTGGTTTAATTAGTGTCTTAGGAGGTCAGTCTAATAGTAACGCTCTCAACGATCTGCGGGTGATTATGCGCTGGGTTCATGCTTGGGTAATTCCGGAACAAATTGCCATTGGACAAGCTTGGAAAGCTTTTAAACCTGATGGGAACTTGCTGGATGATAAACTCTCCGATCGCTTCAATGAATTTGCTGAAAGTTTAGTAGAAAATACCCAGAAATTGAGAAAGGTTGCCTAGTTGTTTGCTTGAATTGGAGAAATTTTAACGCAAAGGTACGCCAAGGAAATCGCAGAGTAACGCGAAGGAAAATTCTTCCCTTCGTGTACCGAGAGCATTAACCTCTGCGTACCTTTGGGTTAAAAAATATCCCCTCAATGGTGGTGATGATGATGACCGTGGTCGTGGTGGTCGTGGGTATGAGCTTGCATCGCCGCCATCTGAGGATTAACGGCAAAAGCTTGTTCTGATAATAAAGCTTCAATTTGAGGATGCGCCCATTCTGCTGCCATCTTTAAAAATTCCGGATGGTCGTTGACGCACGCCATTTGCACGTAAGTTACTTCAGGATGCCGATGTCGTAAGCTATGCAGGATGTGGTCTACATCCAGCAGAGTTTCGTGATTCTCGGTAGCAAAGCCAATTGGCATGAAAACGACGGAGGTAGCACCAAGCAGAATTAGATTTTCAGCAGCTTGCGTGGCATTGGGTTGAGTCCATTCAATCAGAGGAGTGTCATGGTTGAGCCAACCTACTGAAATTAGCGGATATTTATTAATCAGCTTTTCTCTAATTCTTTCGTAGAGTGCTTCACTTTCAGTAATGCCAGAGGTAAATCCTTTGGCTTTGTGAGGACAACCGTGGTTCATCAACACGATGGCAGTTTGGGAGGGTAAGTGCGCTACTGCTAAATCGCGGGTAATTTTCTCTTCTACCAGACGCGCTAGCAATTCGATGTAGGCGGGTTCGTTGTAGAAGGAGGGAATATAGCGCTGTCCCTTAATCCAGTGTTCGCTACCGTCAGATAGGTTGGCAAGGGCTTTATTCACCTGCTCGACGGCAATACCGCTGGTGAAGATAGAATCTACCACTAAGAGCGGGTAGATTAGCAGTTTATCGAATCCCTGTTCTTTGATTTCGGCGAGAACTTGTTCGGGAAGGAAGGGGGCGCAAAAGTTAAAGGCTTTGAAAACTTTAACGCGATCGCCCCATTTTTCTTGTAGATTTTGTTCTATCCCCGCCCGTTGCTGTTCAAAAATTGCGTTGTGGGGGGAAATAAAATGATCGTGCTGGTGGTTCCACTCGTGCAGGTCAAAGATTGCCAAAATCTTTGCTAGTGGTGGATATATCCAGGTGGGTACCGGCGCAAACTTAGCGGTGAGTAGATTTAAAGCTTGTTCGTTGTAGTTGGCAAAGTCGTCATAGCTTTCTACTTCGCCATAGCCCATCAGCAATACGGCTACGCGGTCGTTACCAGTGGCTGAATCGTTAATTTGTTGAAGTTTTTCTGGGGTGGCTACCAAGTCGCGTTCCTCAGCTTGAATGGTGTCTACATTAGAGTGGAAACTGGGGCGATCGCGTTGTCGTACAGCTTCAATCCCCTCAAAGCACCACTCCTTTTTAGAGTAACATCCCCTAGGGGGGGATTAAAGTAAAAAATTTAGCAGTTAGATAATATTGCAGCGAGTTTTTAGGGGCAATTCATCCACCAAATGATTGATAGATTCAGGAGCTAGTGATGGGGCGAAGAGCTGCATTTAGCAGCATACGCTAAGGCGAAGAGCTGCGTCTAGCAGCATACGCTAACGCGATCGCGTCCTTGAGCCTTCGCCTCGTAAAGTGCTGTCGGCTTCTAAGTTAATTTTTTGTTGAATGCGATCGCTCTCCAGTGCTTCTAGTTCTTGCCAGAGACACCGCTGTTAAAAGCTCTTTCTTAGAATTTTTATATCTTAAGAGCGATGTTTTATCTGTTAAGTCTTTTAATAATCCATCTGATGCTCGTCATCATTTGCCCCTAACTCCTAGAAATGATCAGCGTCATTATTTGCCCAGGTATCCACGATCCAGCGCTAACGCAGAGCTTTTTGGAAGAGTTGCACCCAAAAAAGATAGAGAATCTGTTGATTTTTCCGGTTCAACAATTTCCCGCTTACTCAGCGCTTGACATTTACAATTATTTATGCAAGCAAGTCGGTTCGCCCAGTCCGCAAGCGTCACCAGTAATCTTTATTAGCTTCAGTGCGGGTGTTGTGGGTGCAATTGGAGCGGCTTGGCTGTGGCAACTATCGGGAGGAACCGTCAAAGCTTTAATTGCTCTAGATGGTTGGGGTATGCCTTTGTCTGGTAATTTTCCCATCCACCGACTCAGCCACGATTACTTTACACACTGGAGTTCGGCGGTACTGGGAAGTGGCGAAGATAGTTTCTATGCCGATCCGTCAGTAGAGCATTTAGAATTATGGCGATCGCCCCAAGCTGCAAAAGGTTGGTGGGTAAGTTCAGCAGAAGGAAAAGCGGAAACGCGAACCTACACCACAGCGGCTCAGTTTTTAACCAGCCTGTTGCAGCGTTATGGTAATGGATAGTCGATTGTTTTCGCTTTCTGAGTCATTCCCTAAAGTGGGTTTTGAGCAGGTAAACCGACAGCGCGGGGAAATTCCCTCGGTGTGGGTGCCACTTTGCGGAGATAAAGGCAGTGGCGATCGCTGTGACTACAAGGAGTTGCAAACTCGTCTATCGACTCAATGACACCACCCAACTGCACCAGCGCTGGTTGCAAAGCATTAGTTTCTTCTTCTGTCCACTGTCCTCGATAGAGGATGGCTAAGCCACCGAGTTTTAGCAACGGGAGGGCATATTCTGCACAGACAGATGCCGTCGCCACGGCTCTAACAAGTGCCAAGTCGTAAGAAGCTCGATAGTGGGGATGTTGACCAATTTCTTCAGCTCTACCAGTCAGAATAGCAGCATTTTGAATGCCCATCTGAGCGATTAGAGTTTCTAAAAACGCGATTTTTTTGCGCGTGGCATCGAGTAAAGTGACGGTGCAATTGCTGAGGGCGATCGCTATCGGAATCCCCGGAAATCCTCCCCCAGTCCCAATATCGATGGCGCGTTCGACGGAGGGTAGAGATAAGCGATCGCTTGTCCCTACCGAATTCGAGGATAACAAGGGTGCAATTCCCCGCAGAGAATCCCACAGATGTTTTTCCCAAAACTCCATCGGTTCGGTGATGCGAGTTAAATTTAGCTGGCGGTTACCTGCCAAAACCAGTTCGTAAAGGCGCTGAAATTGTTGCCTCTGTTCGGCTTCCGGCTGCCAGCCTAATGTTTGCTGCCAGATGTCTGCCATTTCCGGCAACATTAGCGTCTCAATCTCACCCATAACCGGCAACCTTCAACTTTTTAAATTTCTAACTACCCTTCGGGAAGGGTTTCACCCTACAACTGTCCAAACTCATTTAAGCTGCTGGTTGCGGCTCAATTACTTTGGTTTCCAATGACGCTGGTTCCACCGATTGTAATTCTCCGTGGTTAATAGTCCAACATCGATCGGCGATCGCTAACAACTCACCCGCATCGTGGGTGACAACTAACAGCGTCCAATGGGTTTTGAGTTTTGCTAATAAATTCACCAACTGACGCCGCATTGACCAATCTAATCCAGCGGTGGGTTCATCCAACAACAGCAAATGAGGTTGGCGAATCAGCTGCACTGCTAGAGCAAGGCGTCGCTGTTGACCTCCACTCAAGGAATTCGGTGAGGTATGCAACGGCAGATGTGCCAGATTTACTTCTTGCAGAGCTTCCTTGACTTTTTCCGATCCCAATTCTGGATGCCCTAGGCGCAGTTCCTCTAAAATTGTTCCACCACAAAAATGCCGCTCTGGAAATTGAAACACTAATCCTCCCAGCTGTTGCAGATGTTCGGGAGTAAGTTCTTGGTCTCGCCAGTAGAGGGCACCAGCCGTTTTTTCCGCAAGACCTGCCAGAATTTCTAAAAATGTGCTTTTGCCAGAGCCACTTGGGCCAATAACAAGACCCAGATTGTTCGGTGCTAATTCTAAATTAAGGGCTTTTAGAATCGCAGTTGGGGCAGCGGCGGGGTGATAGGTCAGGTTTTTGAGATAGAGCATTAATTACACGAATAGAAAATAGAAAGCAAACTCGTCAAGGCATCCAGTTGGGAACAAAAAAGCCTTCTTTAATTTTGACTTAAATTATTGGGCACAAAAAAAACTGAACGAAACCTGTTTTTTAGCAAAACGAGTTTTATCCGCAATTACGGATCTCTTCATTCTTACTTTTATACTTGGCATTTACAATAAAATTAACTAAATTTTTCCGGAACCTGGAATTTAGTAACGGCGTCAAACGTATTTAACTCTCTTTTTATCTAGAAGTGACTAATTATACACTTGTTGTTTCTAAATGTTGAGCCGAGGGGCGATGGTAACAGCGTATTTTCTGACGTTACTAGATAACATTTAACATTAGAGACAGCATTCACTCAAGCGTAAGGTTTTGTGAGGATGACGATAATGGATCGGTTTTCGGTTCCTAAGCAGATTATTTCTGCGATCGCTAATGCACCCGCGATTTGCTCTAAGCCTCCGATCGTGCCAGCGTCTGCACGTTTGGCACTGCTCGCATCGCTGATGGCAGTCAGCTTTTGGTCTAGCCCTAGTCTAGCGAATGATCCTTTTCGCTCTAGCAACCCTCGTAACATCGGAGACAGTACAGAAGCCGCTTTCAAGGCAATCTTTGAAAAGGGAAACTATCCACAAGCAAAGCGTTACCTACAGCAAGCGGAAACGCAGGAACCCAACGAACCGCTAGCATACGCAATGAGGGCATCTCTCACCTATTCCTATATTGACTGGAAAGGGGAAAGTGCAGAGAGCAAGCAACAAAAACAAGCTTTGTTGGATGAGTTTAAATTATACGCGGACAAGACGCTGCAAACTGCTGAGCAGCTCACTGTGACCGATCCCTTACGTGGAAATCTTTATACCGCAGTGGGTCATTTTTTACAAGGCGCTCATACGATTGCGATCGCCAATCGAGATGCGATCAAGAGTGGCCCGCAAGCTTTGAGTAAATTGCAGCAGGTATTTGAATACCTTGATAAAGCTGAAAAGGTAGCACCTAATGACGCAGAACTCAACTTGCTCAAGGGGTATATGGATTTGATGATCGCGGTCAATTTGCCTTTTTCTAACCCGAATCAAGCTATTGAACGCTTAGAAAAAGCAGGTCCCTCTTATTTGGCTTATCGGGGAATTGCCGTCGGCTATCGGGACTTGAAGAAGTACGATAAGGCATTGGAATTTGTCGAGAAGGCAAGTCAAATCACGCCGGATAACCCAGAATTGTTCTATCTCAAAGGGCAAATCCTAGTTGAGCAAGGTAAGAAGAAAAACAATAACCAAGCTTTGATCAAGCAGGCGGTGGAGAATTTTGACAAAGCGATCGCTAAAGAAGCTCAACTCCCGGTGAACGTCGTCAAACAGCTGAAGCGAGAACGCAATAAAGCGCAACGCCAGATTACGGGAGGATAAACGCTAAAAGGATGAAGTATAAACGATAGGATGAAAGAAAGGATGAAGTGAGTTCGCGGTTGCCAAAACAATGGATTGAAGCCGAGTCCTCAAATTTCATCCTTTACACTTTATACTTCACAGTTGATATGCAGGTAGTGTTCCGCGAGTTTAACCCTTTCGATCTGTGGATCTGGCTGGAATTCAGCATGGTTCCCTCGGAGATGGAAAAGCAGTATGTCGAGGAGGTGTTTAACTCCTGGTTCTTCTTGGGTAAATTGGGAGGATTTAATGCAGAAAATCTCCAAGTCCAAGATACGGGTTTAGATATCAGCTACATGGATTACGATTCTGAGGCAGCGGATAGCAGTATGATATCGCTGATGCATAATATGGGCGAGTTTGAGTACGAAGGTGGATGGGCACGGTGCTGGCTTGATCTGGGAACCAGTGATGCGATCGCTCTCGATATCTTAATCAACTCTCTCAACCAGCTGAACAAGGAATACGTGACGATTGAACGCTTGTACATTGGCGGCGAAAATGAAGACTGGTCTGTTGAGGGTAGCGAAAGTCGGGCTGCTTTTACTTACGATGAAAATTAGCAAATAACGATGCACAAATCAGGCGAAATTCGGGTGCTTGCCTTGGGGCTAATTCGAGATGGCGATCGCATTTTTATTTCCGAAGGCTATGACCCAGTTAAACAGGATACATTTTATCGCGCCTTAGGGGGCGGCGTTGACTTTGGAGAAACCAGCCTCGAAGCACTGCAACGAGAATTTCAAGAAGAAATCCAGGCTGAATTAACGAATATTCGGTATCTTGGCTGTATCGAAAATTTGTTTACTTTCAACGGTAAGCCTGGTCACGAAATCATTCAACTGTATCAATGTGATTTTGTCGATCCCAAGCTTTATCAGATTGAACGAACGGTTTTTGCTGAAGGCGATCGCCAAAAAGCAGCACTTTGGGTAGAAATTAATCGTTTTAAATCTGCCGAGTTGCGATTAGTCCCAGAAGTATTTTTGGATTACTTGTAATTCTTTAGGGACATGGCAATGCCATGCCCCTACACCTAAAAAAGCTACATCCTTAGCGGATTAAGATTTATCGGAACATACTGCTAACAGAACTATCTTCGTGAACCCGCCAGATCGTCTCACCCAGCACATTTGCCACCGAAAGTACCGTTAGTTGTTCAAATCTATCTGCTTCGGGAACTGGGATTGTATTGGTTACAATCACTTCTTCAAATATCCCGCTTGAGAGTCGCTCAATGGCAGGTGGAGAGAAAACTGCGTGGGTAGCACAGGCATATACCTGCCTAGCTCCTTCTTTGCGTAACAACCGAGCGCCCTCTGAGATGGTGCCGCCGGTGTCGATCATGTCGTCTACTAAGACGGCTGTTTTCCCTTCGACATCGCCAATCAGATTCATCACTTCCGCTACGTTATGCGCTTGCCGACGCTTATCAATAATCGCCAACGGGGCATCGTTTAGCTTTTTTGCAAAGGCTCTGGCTCTAGCCACACCACCCACATCGGGTGAAACAACAACCAAGTCGGATAGTTGCTTGTTTGCCAGGTAATTGATTAGCGCAGGTGAGCCGTAGACGTGATCGAAGGGAATATCAAAATATCCCTGAATCTGGGCTGAGTGCAAATCCATCGCCAAAATTCGGCTGGCTCCAGCCTCCACGATCAGATTCGCAACCAGCTTGGCGGTAATGGATTCGCGTCCCGCTGTTTTGCGGTCGGCTCTAGCATAGCCATAATAGGGAATGACTGCCGTAATTTGTCGAGCCGAGGCGCGGCGACAGGCGTCAACCATGATCAGCAATTCCATCAAGTGATCGTTCACCGGATGGCAAGTGGGTTGAATTAGGTAAACATCACACCCTCGAATCGATTCTTGGATTTGAATGTAAAGCTCTCCATCAGCAAACCGCTTGCGAACCATTGGTCCCAAGTCCATGCCTAGATAGCGAGCAACTTCCTGAGAGAGGGGTATATTGGCAGATCCAGAAAACAGTCGCAGACGATTGTTGTCTGCTATTTGTGGCAGCGTAGGCTGAAGCGATATAGTGGGAGAACGGAGCACAGCAGACCCTCAAGAGCTACTTCGATCGCAATCTTATCATTGTCGCCGAAACGGCTTATAAAATTTATTTGTGAAGAAGGGATGAATATCTGAATCACTTGTTACAGAATATCGAAAAAATTGCTCTGTAGACAAGAATTAGAAAGTTTTAGTCTTAAGTTTGAGAACGTAACTCCTCAATGGAGGTTTGACAGGTACGATCATCTACGTATAATGACTTACGTTTTTGCAATCTCAAGTAAATTGTAAAGGTAAAGTCTCCGTAGTTATCCTAGTAAAAACTAAAATTTGACTCGGATAGGCAAGTCAAAAGTACAGATTTTTAGAAAGATGCTTTGATAATTAATAATTTTTTAACAAGTAGAAAGCAAAGTGAAAATACATCAAAGGAACGCGATCGCCTTTAAGTCCGACGACTAAAGTCCGACGACTAAAGTTGCGGCTAAACAAGCAAAGCCTGACGAGAGCAGGCTTTGTTCTTCTAGCCCCAGGCTTCTAGCCTGTGGGCGTATAGCAAAAACGGGATGCTCATCTTCCAATCAGGCAAGATTGGCGTCTAATGGAACGGTGAGCGACAGCTTTTGCCAAAATAGATCCAGAAAGGTAAGGTAGCATAGCTTTGTCATAAATTGCATCTTGCTTGCCCTTCTTCCCTAGTCCTTATTTATGCAACCCCCTATTGTCATTGGAACGATTCTACAAAACCGCTACCGCTTGATCGGTATTCTCGGTCAGGGAGGGTTCGGACGAACGTATCTAGCAGAAGACCAGGGGCGCTTTAGCGAACGGTGTGCCTTGAAGGAATTAATTCCCGCTCAAGAATCGGCTTATGTGCTGGAGAAAGCAAGGGAACTGTTTCAACGAGAGGCGACGACTCTTTACCAAATCCAACACCCGCAGATTCCCCAGTTCCGGGCTACTTTTGAGCAAGATCAGCGGTTGTTCCTGGTGCAGGACTATGTAGAGGGGAAGACTTATCGGATGCTGCTGGATGAGCGTCGGAGTCAAGGCAATGCTTTCTCGGAGGCAGAAGTGATGCAATTTCTGCGGCAGTTGTTGCCAGTCTTAGCGCACATCCATATTAAGGGGATTATTCATCGAGATATTGCGCCGGACAATATTATTTTACGGGAAAGCGATCGCTTGCCTGTGCTGATCGATTTCGGCGTCGTTAAGGAACTGGCAACTCGGTTTCAGTTACCAGATGTTACCAGACCAGTCGCGACAACGGTGGGGAAACCCGGTTATGCCCCCAGCGAACAAATGCAGGCAGGGCAAGCTTACCCTAGCAGCGACCTCTACGCCTTAGCAGCGACGGCTGCGGTGATGCTCACAGGCAAAGAGCCAGCAGAATTGCTGGATGCCACTCAGTTAACCTGGCAATGGCGCAGGTGGGTGAACGTCAGCGATGGGTTCGCCCAAGTGTTGAATCGGATGTTGAATTATCGACCGGGCGATCGCTACCAATCGGCTGGAGAAGTTGTACAAGCACTCCAATCCCTGACGAATCCAGCCCCCGCCTTTCAACCTCCACCAGCGATCCAACCTCCACCACCAACTTTCCAACCTCCACCTGCTAACCCGCAACCGCCAGTTTCCAGCCCCCAACCGCCCCGTCCGACCACTTCCCAGGTACAAACGGTGGCGGTCGGACGCCGACCCGACCCGGTGACGCCCAACCCTAACAACCCTGGAAACCCGGTCAATCCTAATGCCACCCGTCCAACTCGCCCTGATCCAGTCATTCCCGCACCGCGCGATCGCTCGACTTGGCAAGACCCTTGGGCTGTCTTCGCAGTTGTAATCAGTCTTGCTTTATTAGCTGGACTGGGTTCTTGGGCGTTGGTCAGCTTTGTCATTAATCGGCAGCCTCAACCAACTCCGACTCCGATAGTTTCTGACACCCCAACGCCAACGCCAACCCCGACACCAACGCCAACCCCGACACCGACGCCAACGCCAACGCCAACACCCAGCCTGGAACCAGTCACGTACAGTCAGCGCCTAAACTTAGTACCCGGTCAAACGCTGACTAAACAGGGAAATCTGAAAGGAAACGAAACTCTTAACTACATCATTGGTGGAGAACAAGATCAACAATTAAATTCCTTGCTGACTGACGAAGGTGTTTTAATGACGGTGTTGGGGCCAGATCAAAACCCAATTAGTAAAAATGCTAGGCGAGTCCGAAGTTGGACAGGAACGCTTCCCTTTACCGGCAATTACACCATTCAGCTAAGTCCGATCAAGGGGTTGTCTCAGAGCGACTACAACTTACAGATTAGCCTTGCTAAGCCAGTACCATCGCCAACGCCGACACCCACACCCACACCCACACCCACACCCACTCCCACAGGTCAATTTGACACTCAACCGATTACCTTCCCACCCGGCGAACCGGGAGTGCAAGTTTCGGCTCGAACCAGTCCGCAGCGGATTAAGCGTTACCTGGTAAATGTGCAACAAGGGCAGGTACTGAAAGCGGACATTCAACCGGGTGGGGCAACTTTAGATATTCGGTATCCTGATGGCACTCTGGTGGAAGATGCCTCTGGCGTTTTGTCTTGGCAAGCTCAGGTGCCTCGCGCTGGAGAGTATCAAATCGATGTAATTGCGCCGGAGGAGACACCCTTTACGCTAGATATTAGTGTTCGGTAATGGGTAATTGCTCATGGGTAAACGTTGGAAGATGGATTTCCAACCTGGCAACCTTGCAACTTCTACTGACAACTGACGAGTGACAACTACTTTGAACGCGCTACTAATTAGTGGAACCGATACAGACGCTGGGAAAACAGTTTTGACAACGGCTTTGGCAGCTTATTGGCAGATGTATTGTCCTGCCAAAAGCTTGGGGATGATGAAGCCAATTCAGTCTGGAACTGGGGATAGAGAACTTTACAATCGGCTATTTTCTCTCAATCAATCTTTAGAGGAAATTAATCCGTTGTACTTCCAGGCACCCTTAGCGCCTCCCATCGCTGCTGAACGGGAAGGGACGAGTGTTGACTTAGGAAAAGCTTGGCAAGCGTTTGAAAATCTGCGGCGTCAGCGAGATTTTGTGCTGATGGAAGCACTGGGAGGATTGGGTTCGCCGGTTACAGATGAACTCACGGTGGCGGATTTGGCTAGGGATTGGGGGTTGCCAACGGTATTGGTGGTACCGATAAGATTGGGCGCGATCGCCCAAGCGGTTGCGAATGTTGCCCTCACTCGTCAGTCGGGTGTCCACCTCAAAGGCATCGTTCTTAATTGCGTTCAACCTCTTACCGAACAAGAAATCGCCGATTGGTGTCCAATCGATTTGATTCAGTCTTTAACGAATACACCCGTTTTTGGAATTATGCCCAATCTGAACGATCCCACCGATCTCACTAAACTAGCTCAAGTTGCTTCAGATTTAGATATAGAGCGATTGATGCCACTTTGATTTGGGTAGCGTGTTAGCTTGAAAGAGTATTAGATGTCAATATTTCTTGCGTAGCCTGTGAATTAGTCATGAGTAAACATAAAAAAAACAGTTCATCTGGCTCTAAATCTGCTAGACAGGAATTTGCAAAAGAGCCAACTGTTTCTCCGCAAAAACAAACAGATTCTGCTCAAGAATCTGTTATTTCTTCTACTTTACCTTTGCTGTCTGCACTTCAAGAAGGGAGTATCAATGTTACATTTGCAGCAGCAATGCAGGAGATCCAGGTAGAAACGCTGAGTGAAGTTTTGCAGGAGAGTTTTAATAAAATTGAAGAATATGTATCTAAAGTCAAAAAATTATATTCTCAATTGAGTCAGCAGAACAACAGGTTTCAATCAGCAGGTAAAATAATTAATCGTATAAATTTATTAATAGACACTAAGGCAGCCGTAGCAGAGATTTTAGCCTGGATGTCTGTAGTAGTAAATATTGTAGATTATCTAGTTTTTGAACTAGGAGAACAGTTAAGCAATGATACAATCCGTGTTTTTATAAGAGTTCTTTCTTCCATAATTATTACAATTGATATGGTTTTGACAGGAATGCCGGATAAACCAGCATTCGGAATTACCCTGACTCCCGATCAAAAACAGGTTTCTGAAACAAAAAGTAGAATTTCCGATCTCTTGTCAAGACTAGAAAAAATTAATCAGGAAAATGAGGAAGCGAGTAAAGATTGGGGAAGAGTTGAACAAAATGCTTATGAAAGAATTCTAGAAGGTAGCACTAAAAATGTTTCAGGAGAAGAATTTTTAAGTTGGCTGTCGGATCTGGAGCAAGGGTGTGACGTTTAATATTGAGTTTCATCCTAAAGCGGCTAAAGAAGCTAAAGAGATGCTACTGATGAACCTAGAGCTTGCTTCGGAATTTCGGGAATACTTGGAACTTTTAGCTGAGGAGCCATATAAATTTCCTAAAAAGAAAGGACAGCTAAAATTATGTATAGCTTTAAGTTTTCAAGTAAAAGGTAATGCGTGGCGGTTAATTTTTAGGATTATTGAAACTAGAGAGGTAGTTGAAATCTTAGCAATTGGTTTACATGATGAAGCTTATAGTTCAGCCGAAAGGCGTGTTTAAATATTATTGATTCGTTATATAGGGAAAAAATGTTTGCCACTTCTTTAAGTCCTCTTTCTGTTGATTCATCTCGCATTCGACCGGGAATTCAGGCATTGCAGCCGATGCTAGTGGAGTTGCGGCGGCGACTGCATCAGTGCCCTGAATTAGGGTTTCGAGAGCATTTAACTGCCGAGTTAGTTTCCCAAAAATTGCAAGAATGGGGAATTGAACATGAAACTGGCATTGCAAAAACTGGAATTGTTGCCACAATTAGTGGTAACAAACCAGGTAAAGTGCTAGCAATTCGGGCAGATATGGATGCCCTGCCGATTCAGGAAGAGAATGATGTGCCTTATCGGTCGCAGCATGATGGAGTGATGCACGCTTGCGGTCATGATGGACATACAGCGATCGCTCTCTCCACTGCCTACTATCTTTCGCAGCACCGCGATGACTTTGCTGGCACTATAAAGATTATCTTCCAACCTGCTGAGGAAGGGCCGGGAGGTGCCAAGCCGATGATTGAAGCAGGTGTCTTACAAAATCCCCAGGTAGATGGGATTATTGGGCTGCATTTGTGGAATAATCTGCCTCTGGGCACTGTGGGGGTTCGCAGTGGTCCCTTGATGGCAGCAACAGAGGGGTTTCGCTGCACGATTCAAGGCAAAGGCGGACATGGGGCGATTCCCCATCAAACGGTTGATTCAATTTTAGTTAGCGCTCATATTGTCACTGCCTTGCAGACGATTGTGGCTCGAAATGTCTCGCCACTGGAGTCCGCCGTCGTTACTGTCGGGGAACTTCATGCAGGCAAGGCGCTCAACGTAATTGCCGATACAGCTTTCTTAACGGGTACTGTGAGATATTTCAATCCGCTTCTGGGAGAACTAATTCCTCAACGGATTGAGCAGATTATTGCGGGTGTTTGCCAAAGCCACGGTGCCACTTATCAACTAGACTACAAGCGGCTTTATCCTCCTGTGATTAATGATGCCAAGATGGCGGAACTCGTGCGTTCTGTGGCAGAAGGGGTGGTAGAAACTCCGATTGGAATTGTGCCAGAATGCCAAACAATGGGCGGCGAAGATATGTCGTTCTTTTTGCAAGCTGTACCCGGTTGCTATTTCTTTTTGGGTTCGGCGAATGTAGAAAAAAACTTAGCGTATCCGCACCATCATCCGCGATTTAATTTTGATGAAACAGCGCTAGGGATAGGTGTTGAGATATTTGTCCGGTGTGTTGAGAAATTTTGCGGATTGAAGGATTGAAGGATTGTCAGGTTTAAGGTTTAAAGAGTCATTTGAGCCTGCAATTTATAACCTGCTAACCTAAAACTCGCCTGCAATCTTTCTTCTATCCCATGAGGTGCTGATGACTTCTCAACTGCCAAATTTAACTGATTCGCAACAGGGACAGCAAGCGATCGCCGACTTCGAGCAATCCAGCGTCCCCGGTGTTTGGCTCAGTTTGGATAAACAGCAAGTAATTGCTGATATGCGATCGCGTCTAATCGATCCCTTTCAAGTAAACCAAGGGGGACAACCCTTTTGCGGTCCAGCATCGATTGTATTTGAGCTGGTTCGCAAACAGCCACTCTGGTACGTGCAAATTTGCCGCAGTTTATTTGAAACCGGCGGTTTTCAAGCGAAAACTAGATTTATCCAAGCATCGCCTAGACTGCGCCAAAGCCAAGGCAGACTGCGGATGGGAATGGCAGATTGGATGCTGTTGGCAACCTTGCGCGAATCAGAAAACCTGATTTTTCCAGTCGAACCAAACGCCCCCAACATCATTCGGAATCTGGGCGGGATGACGAAATCTTGGGAGATGAAAGGGTGGGTTAAAGAAGTGCTGGGCTATCGTCAATTTAAATACGCCCATACCTATATTTATGGCGAATTTGATGCGATGCGCGAAGCCGCAGAAGTCATAGCCAGCGGTGGCGTTGCGTTTGCCTTGGTTACTGCTGAAGGATTACTGAGCAACAAACCACCGCTGTTGCCTTACCCAACTCACTGGATTTCCCTATTAGGCAATATTGTTATTCAACCAGGTAAACCTTGGCAGCACGATAGTGGACATATCAGCTTCGACATCTATACTTGGGCAAGAAAGATGCACGTAGACGCAGCTGAAGGGCCATTCGAGGATTATTTTTGGGGAATTGTCATGGGAAGAATGTAGCGATCGCTCCCCAAACCCAACCTAATAAAAATATTTTACGCAGGTACTTGAAGTGTCATCTATCAATGAGATGATTTTTCATGTACTTGGGGAGGATGACGCATTGCAGCAACTGCTACGCATATCCAGAATTATCGATGCGATCAATGAACGCATCGGACGTCTCACCTATTGGCTGGTGCTACTGATGGTACTGGTCGGGGTGTGGAACGTCGCCGGTCGCTACATCGGGCGTTTAATTGGGCAAAACCTGAGTTCTAACGCCTTTATTGAAACTCAGTGGTATATCTTCGACGTGGTTTTCTTGTTGGGAGCCGCTTACGCCCTGAAACACGACGAACACGTGCGCGTGGATATTTTCTACAGTCGCTGGAACTGGAAGTGGAAAGCGTTGGCTGACCTGTTCGGAACGTTATTCTTCCTAATTCCGTTCTGTCTAATGGTGATTTATTTCTCCTGGGACACGATTCTTAATTCTTGGGCAATTCGAGAAATTTCCCCCGATCCAGGTGGATTGGCTCGTTACCCGATTAAATCAATGATTATCGTCAGCTTCGTGCTGCTGATTCTTCAGGGCATTTCCGAGGCAATTAAGAATTTTGCAATTTTCACAGGCAAGCTAGCACCCCAGGAGGAACAGCATGACCCTGGACTATGAATGGTTAGGTCCGGTGATGTTTGGCGGTGCCTTAGTCCTGCTGTCGCTGGGCTACCCCGTGGCGTTTTCTCTGGGGGGTGTGGCGATTCTATTTACCGTCTTGGGCGTGGGACTGGGCATATTTGACCCAGTTTTCTTGACGGCGATGCCCCAGCGGATTTTCGGCATTATGGCGAATTACACGCTACTGGCGATCCCTTATTTCATCTTTATGGGGTCAATGCTGGAAAAATCGGGGGTTGCTGAGCAGTTGCTAGAAACAATGGGGATCTTGTTCGGGCGACTGCGGGGCGGTATTGCTTTAGCGGTAGTTCTGGTGGGGGCGTTATTAGCGGCGACAACTGGCGTCGTGGCAGCAACGGTAGTGGCAATGGGGCTGATTTCCCTGCCGATCATGCTGCGCTACGGCTACAACAAAGAACTGGCTACGGGCGTAATTGTCGCCTCTGGTACTTTAGGGCAAATTATTCCCCCCAGCGTGGTGCTGGTGGTATTGGGAGATCAGCTAGGTGTTTCGGTGGGAGACTTGTTTATCGGCTCGGTGATTCCGGGTTTGATGATGGCGGGTGCCTTCGCCCTACACGTAGTCATAGTGGCGTTTCTCAAGCCAGAAGTCGCACCTGCATTACCCCTTTCAGTGCGGAATATCGGTGGTAAAGCGCTGGGATTGCGCGTGCTGAAGGTGATGGTGCCACCGTTGGTGTTGATTTTGTTGGTATTGGGCAGTATCTTTTTTGGCATTGCCACGCCGACGGAAGCGGGTGCTGTTGGATGTGTAGGAGCGATCGCGCTAGCTGTTGCGAACCGTCAGTTGAGCTGGGACGCATTGCGACGAGTTTGCGATGCCACGATGCGGATCACCAGCATGGTGATTTTTATTTTGTTTGGCTCAACAGCATTTAGTTTGGTATTCCGGGGACTCAATGGCGATCGCTTTATGTTCGATGTCCTCTCCAATCTCCCTGGCGGCAGAACCGGCTTCTTGGTCGTTAGTATGCTGGTGGTGTTTGCACTAGGCTTTTTTATCGATTTTTTTGAAATCGCTTTTATCATCGTGCCCTTATTTGTGCCAGTTGCTCAACAATTGGGAATCGATCTCGTTTGGTACGGTGTCGTCTTAGGAGCGAACCTACAGACTTCTTTTCTCACACCGCCCTTTGGTTTTGCTCTTTTTTACCTGCGTGGCGTTGCACCTCCGGAAGTGACCACAACCGATATTTACCGGGGTGTTGTACCCTTTATCCTGCTCCAACTGCTGGTTCTGGTGTTGATTATTGTTTTTCCAGGTATTGTTACCTTCTTACCGTCGCTCAGTCTTTAGAAGGGTTGAAAAAGCATTGAAAGTTGAAAGGTTGAACCAGGGTTAAAAGTTAAACAATTAAAGGTTTCGCCTGTAATCTGCCAACGTGCAACTTGATTCTATCGTCAAGATAAGATCGGTCGAGCAGAGTTTCTAACCTGTAACTTGTCAGCCTGCAATGCCACCCCAACTTTCTAACTTTTTTCCTGAGGATAGGCGAAATTGGCAAAACTTAGTTCATTGACTTGATTCCACTTGTAAACCTGCTCTCTAAATTTCTTCCACTGTTCGTAAACTTGCTTGAAAGTGGCATCCTTAGCAGCATTTGCCTCATACAAATCGAAGGATGCCTTCTCGGCTGCCTGCATAATCTCCTTAGAGTAAGGCGTTAGCTTTGTACCTCCAGCAACCAGTGCTGTGAGCGCCTGTGCATTCAAGGCATCATACTGAGCCAGCATATTTAGATTGGCTTCCATCGTGGCACTTTTCAAGACTTGTTGGTAATCCTTCGGTAATTGCTGCCACTTTGACAGATTAATCTGGATTTCCAATGTTGCTCCAGGTTCCCACCAGCCTGGATAGTAGTAGAACTGCGCTGCCTTATTCAAGCCCAGCTTCACGTCATCATGCGGGCCAACCCACTCAGCGGCATCAATCGCTCCTCGGTCAAGTGCTAGATATATCTCGCCCCCTGGCAATACCTGAACATTGACGCCTAGACGGCTCATCACTTCACCGCCTAATCCAGGGATACGCATCTTCAAGCCGTTCAAGTCAGTCACTGACTTGATTTCTCGCTTGAACCAGCCTCCCATTTGAGTGCCAGTGTTGCCAGCAGGAAAGTTGATAACGCCAAAGTCTGAGTAGAGCTTTTGCATTGCTTCCAGTCCGCCAGCGTGGTAGAGCCATGCGTTCTGCTGTTGGGCATTCAGACCAAAAGGCACGGCTGTACCAAAACCCAGTGCAGGATTTTTTCCTATGTAGTAATAACTTGCAGTGTGACCGCACTCCAAAGTTCCAGATTGTACGGCGTCTAGAACTTGTAGACCGGGCACGATTTCACCCGCTGCGAAGGGGGTAATCGTGAAGCGTCCGCCGGTCATTTCGCTGACGCGCCTGCAAACTGTATCAGCTCCCCCAAAGATAGTTTCGAGCGATTTAGGCCAGCTGGTTGCCATCCTCCACCGAATTCTTGGCTGGGCGTTAGTTTGAACACCTGAGCGTGTGGCTGTTCGGCTACAGGCACCCAGCGCCGCCGCACTAGCGGCTCCAATAGCAGTGCTGCTGACAAAGTGTCTTCGTTTCATAAGTTTTGCTCAAATACCTAGAAAACCCAATCTGAGGGAAATTTGTAGTTTAAAACAGATTCATGTGGTGAAAATATGACAATCCTAGCAGAGTCGGAGTCCTCTAGGTACGCTTCTACCTTAGGTTAGGTGACAGTGGGAGTTTGAATGACTAAAGTTTAATGCCTGAGATCGCGCCAGTAAGATCCTTGAGAGCGATCGCGCTCATGAAATGCTCAATAACTATGGTTTGGTTCGTATTTGCTACTTTAACCGCTATTTTTGAATCATTAAAGGATGTTTTCAGCAAAAAAGTTCTCAAAAGTCTCGATGAATATATTGTTGCTTGGTCTTTAATCTTTTTTACACTAATTCTTTTAATTCCTCTTTTATTTTTTATCGAACTTCCCTTTTTAAAAAGTCAGTTTTGGATAGCCTTAATCGTTGGTAGTTCGCTGAATGTTCTAGCAACTATTCTTTATATAAAAGCACTTAAAATTTCCGATTTATCCCTAACAATCCCTCTTATTACCTTTACCCCCTTATTTCTGCTCATCACTTCCCCGCTCATTGTCAACGAATATCCTACTTTATTCGATTCATTAGGAATTTTTCTAAGTGTTGCAGGTTCTTATGTATTAAACATTAGACAAAAACACAGAGGATATTTAGCTCCGTTTCGTTCGCTGCTTAAGCAAAATGGGCCAAAGCTAATGTTATTGGTTGCTTTTATATGGAGCATAACTTCCAACTTTGACAAAATGGGGGTAAAAAATTCTTCTCCCATTTTTTGGGCAATTGTTATGTATGCATTTATTGCAGTTACCATGCTGCCAATAATACTGTATAAATCCAAGCAAAATCTAGAGCAAATTCTCTATCACTTAAAATATTTAGCTCCAATGGGGCTATTTAATGCATTAGCAGTATTGTTTCAGATGATAGCAATCAATATGACTCTGGTGGCACACGTTATTGCCATTAAAAGGATGAGTGCGCTCCTGAGTGTATTTTTTGGATACTTAATTTTTAAAGAAGAAGGAATAAAAGAAAGAGCAATAGGAGCTAGCCTAATGATTTTGGGTGTGTTAGTAATAACGGGCGTTGCTGAATTAGGGTATGATAAAGTGAGCGATCATGCGAGCGCCAAAAAAAACACTCATGAAGATGCAATATTATGCAATGCCCTGAATGTCAGTCAACTCATATTAATAAAAATGGTCAGAAAAAAGGCAAACAGAATTATATCTGTGTCAGATGTAAGA
>NZ_JBYCCT010000015.1:0-30415 GCF_057473865.1 Coleofasciculus sp. H7-1 | reverse complement strand
CGTTTCATCCAAATGGGTCTCCCAGCCTTCAATCCATTGGGACCAGTCATTGAAGGAGCCGTCATGGCGTCGATCCCGGACCACCCCAACGACGCTGGAACCTGGACGCGCCTCGAGGGCCGCGAGGGCTGAGGACTGAGGGCTGAGGGCTGAGGGCTGAATAAATAATGGTTTCAAGCACCATTATTTAATTATGGACAAGAAGAAAGAATTGTTTCTCTGCTGGCGCAGCCTGAAGAAACTCTCGCGTCATTATTTCCATATTTCCAGCCCTGATGGCGTTAAGGGCTATACTCAGTCCGTGCTTCGCACCGCAACGCTGAACAGGATTTTTACCTCAGACCGTCAAGCGTTGCGCTAACGAGAGCAGTCATTAGCGGCTAGCACCGATCAAGTATTTGCCTTGACAAACTTCCGCATCACTTCTAAAGCTGCCGGTTGAACCTCATGCCCCATATCAAATTCCTGGTATTGTACCGATACTCCCAGCGCTGTTAAAGCGTCCCGCGCCTTCTGGGCAGCACTCAGCGGCACCACAGAATCTTGTCTCCCATGCAAAATTAATACAGGTGGATAAGTAGCATCAGGTTGTGGAGAGAGGGGATGCAAATAGCCACTCAACACCACCAAACCCGCTAAAGGCAAATTCAATCCTACATCCAGCGTCATTGCCCCGCCTTGAGAAAAGCCACACAAAATTGTGCGTGAAAGGGGGACGCCAGTTGAACTTTCGAGAGATTTGAGCCACTCAGTAAGCAAATGCTGACTTTTGACTAAATCCTGAGACTGAGATCCTCCTGGTTTCCCAAATTCGTACCACATTCGCCCCCCCGCTACATAGGGATTCGTAAAAGGGGCATCGGGCACCAAAAACTGATACTCCGGTAAATTCAAAAATGGGGCTAAGGATGCCAACTGCTGGGCATTCCCTCCAAAGCCATGCAACACGACAATCAACCCAGATGGCTGTTGATTCGCTGCCGATGGAATCGAAATAACTGAGAGAGACAGAAGCTTACTCCTAACAAATGCGACTCACCAATCAGAGATGCTGGCAAAGCTCTCATCTTTTAAGATAATATGGCGATCGCTATCCAGACTAATCGATCCCTGCTGTTGTAGCTTGCTGAGCAATCGCGTGATGGTCACGCGGGTGGTACCGATGGCACTGGCGATATGTTGATGGGTGAGGCGCGCCCCCAGACGAGTTCCACCAGCCACAGGTTGACCGATTTCCTTTTTTAACAGCAACAGCAGTCGCTGCAAGCGATCTTCTACCCGTCGCTGTCCGACAATGGCTAAAAGTGCCTCTGCTTGTCGCATCCGTCGCCCCATTTGCGGCAAAATTAGCTGAGCTAGACGTGGGGAAGCTTCTATTTCTGTGACTGAAAACCATCTTAAATAGACATCACAGAGCGCCGTTGCCTGATAGGCTTGCAGCCAGGTCATCCAAAGACCAAAAAATGTCGAAGTTCCTGCCCAACCCAGCAACACTTCTTCTCCATTCGGGCAAAGTGTACTCAGCTGCACCAAACCCCGATCGATTTGCCAAATGCCCTGTGGTACGAGGGGAATTAGGTCTCCCTTGGCATAAAAATGCAAACGACGCCCTTCATTGGGATCGTATTGGTCTATTGCTAGAACTGCTTTGGAAGTTGGGGGCATGGCTGTAATTATTTCCAGCTATGAAAAATTGGCTATGGATAGGCACTGCCACTTTAACCCCCTAAGGTAAAGGATAGGTAATCAAAAGATTACTAAAGGCTTAAAAAACGGTGATTTGCGAATACTTTTAGATTGTGCGATCGCCCCTTTTCAGGGTAAAGGCGATCTCATCCAAATTCTTCCAGACTCAGCCTGAAAATAAAGAGACTGGCTATCGATAGCCAGCCTCAGTGTAATATCCCAAAGTAAAGGATAGTCATCCAAACGATTAAGAACTCATCAGCGATCGCTCAAAAACTCATCACTAATTACCCATTAGATTTTGGTACCGCACTCCGGACAGAAGTTGTTGCTGGCGATGTTTTTCGCACCGCAACCGCTGCAATATACTAGCTCTGCGGCTTTTTCCAACTTGCGGCGTTCTGGCAAGCCAATCATTTGAGCGTTGCTCTTACCTGGAGCCACCATTGGGTAACAGTTTTCGTTCCTTTTGACTTGGGCATCCAGCAAAACTGGGCCATTGTGAGCCAGCATTTCGGCGATCGCATCTTTCAGTTCCGAGCGATCGCGGATCGACATCCCCTTAATCCCGAACGCCTTTGCTAGCAGCACAAAATCTGGCATCCCCACTTCCATATTCGAGGACGAGTAACGCTCTCCGTAGAACGCCTCCTGCCACTGACGCACCATTCCCTGCCAGCCATTATTGATAATAACGGTCTTGACATTTATGCCATATTGTGCCAGCGTCCCCAGTTCCTGTAAATTCATCTGGAAACTGGCATCGCCGCTAATACAAATCACCTCTTCGTTCGGCAGCGCTACCTTAGCACCCATCGCCGCTGGCATCCCGTACCCCATCGTGCCCAAACCAGCACTGGAAATCCACCGACGCGGCCCATTCTTGAGAAATTGCGCCGCCCACATTTGGTGCTGACCCACGTCTGTCGTGTAGTAGGCTTGAGGAGCTTGACGCCCCAGTTCTACAATCACCTCTTGCGGTGCCAAACTATCGGGATATTGAGGCACCACCAGAGGATAATCTTCTCGCCAGCGATTAATCCGCTCCAGCCATGCTTTCGTTTGATTTAGCTCAAAGGCAGCATTGGTTTCATGACATCGGCGCAGCAAGTCAATCAACACGTTCCGCACATCGCCGACAATAGGCACTTCCGGAGCGCGATTTTTTCCCACCTCTGCGGGGTCGATGTCAATATGAATAACCTTAGCGTGAGAAGCAAATTCATCCAACTTACCCGCCACGCGGTCATCAAATCTGGCTCCCACCGCAATCAGCAAGTCGCACTCGCTCACTGAAAAGTTAGCGTAGGCGGTGCCGTGCATCCCCAACATCCCAACTGAGAGGGGATGGTTCTCGTCAAAGGCACCAATGCCCATCAGCGTCGTTGTTACGGGGATTTGGAAGAGTTCTGCCAGTTCCTGAATTTCTGCATGGGCACCGGCTGTAATCGCGCCCCCGCCCACATATAGCAACGGCTGCCGTGCTTGCCCAAGTAAGGTACACGCTGCATTGATCTGACGAGGATTGCCTTTCACCGTAGGACGGTATCCCGGCAATCTTACGGTATCCGGCTCCACCGGCACATAGTCAAATTCTGCTAATGCCACATCTTTCGGCACATCAATCAACACCGGCCCCGGACGCCCCGTACTGGCGATATGGAACGCTTCTGCCACAATCCGCGCCATGTCTTTGGGATCGCGCACGACATAGGAGTGTTTCACAATTGGCAGCGTAATTCCGAAAATATCGGTTTCCTGAAACGCATCGCTGCCAATCGCGTTAAGAGGCACCTGCCCCGTGACCACGACCATTGGAATCGAGTCCATGTGCGCTGTAGCAATGCCCGTCACTAGGTTCGTTGCCCCAGGACCAGACGTGGCAAAACAGACACCCACCTTGCCGGTGGCACGAGCATAGCCATCCGCCGCGTGAGCCGCGCCTTGCTCGTGTCTTGCCAAGATGTGATGAATCCCGCCATCCGTTTCCGCCCGGTACAGTTCATCGTATATCGGCAGAATTGCACCACCCGGATAGCCAAAAATATGCTGAACACCGTGACGCTTCAGACTGTCAATCAGGGCAAATGCACCTGTTCTGCGGCTGCTCATTTGACGTATTGATTCTTTTTCCGAGACGCTTTGCGATCGCACCAGTCAACCTCTCACTAAACTTAAGTTCTTTTTTAAGGTTTCTATCTAATTCAGCATCAGAAATAGAGGGTTAATTCTTAAGTCTAATCCTGATATCAATTCCTGTCGAGGGATTAATCCACAAAAATTGGAGAGTGTTTATTTTCTCTGACTTTATTGCTCAATTCGGTCACGCCGCCGGGAAGGAGGTGTGCCAAGGATAGCGGCTAAGATCGGTCCGAGAGTCCTCCTTTCAAGCTAGATTACATCTTCCAAAACATTGCGGGTACTGAGCCACGCCCAGACCCCAACGATATTCACAATAATGCTCATACTCAAAAGAACGCCTCGCAAGCCAAATTGATCCGTAAGCGGGCCAGCGATCGCCAGCGGGGCACTCAGAGCAATATTGACGACATTATTCTGAAACCCAAAAACTTTGCCGCGCATATTTTCTGGCGTTGAGGCTTGAATCAGAGTTTGCATCGGCACGCCAACGAACGAGGCACCCAGTCCCAACAGGGCACTTAATCCTAAGCCCAGCCAGAGATGTGTAGTCAACGTAAACACACCCAATACAAAGCCCATACTCAAAAAACCCACCAGAGGCAAAGGCTTGTGGTGGAAGCGATCGCCCCAATGCCCCAAGACACCCGCACCAAACACCATACCCACCCCAGCAGCGGATAGTAAAAAGCTAAATTGACCAGGCTCATTGAGACCTATTTCCTTCGCCAGCTCAATTGCCAGTACAGTTAAAGCCGCAAACACCGAATACAGAATTGTCAGCTGCACCATCGCAGTCCGAACAAGGCGTTTTTTCCATAAATAACTGAAGCCTTCTTTGAGATCGTTCCAAGGATGAACTGCCATCGATCCTATCGGAATCGGAGTTTCTTTAATTTTCACTAACTGGCTGATACCAGCAGCCAACAGGTACAAAAGCGCCACCAAAATTTCTTGACCATACTTTCCCCCCCAAGTTCTGGCTAGACTCAACAGCGGCTCTCCCACAGAGAAACCGACAATCAGCGACCCCATCATGGTGGTTGTAAACAGCGCATTTGCCGTCATTAAATTTTCGCGCTTTACCAATAGGGGGATAGCCGCCTGCTCTGCTGGTGCAAAAAATTGCGTGACAGTAGAGATCAAAAACGTAATTACTAACAAAATTAAAAACTGCTTTGGCAATATGGGAATCAATAGCATCAATAAACCGCGAATCCAATCAGAAGCCACCATAATTTGCTTCTTCGGAAAGCGATCTACAAAAATACCCGCAGCTGAGCCAAAGAAGATTGCGGGAAGCGTGAAAGCTACCATGATGGCGGAACGCATAGAATTTGCCCCCATCAGCGACGTCTGATAGTTTTCCAGCAACGCAATCAACAAAATGAAGAAGACCTTGTCTGCTACCTGAGACACGATCTGCCCTATCCACAGGATGAGAAAAGGTCGATTCTTCATCAGAGCGCGAAAGCCGCTACCAGAAGCGGGAGGTTCATCTGGAAACATAAGAAGTGTTCAGGAGCCTCTTGAGTACAACCCTAGTGTGCGCTGGCGAGAGTCACTTGTGCCAGTCGAGTAGCCACTTTTTGTCAAAGTTTTTAAAAGCCATCTCTGCCATAATAGCTATTCCACTCTATATGTTAACCAGCATCCAGCATTGGAAAGATCGCCAAACACATGACTTTTCCCCCCATCTGTAGCGGTTGGAAACCCTGTGTAGCTGTTGTTTTTACCTTCTGTATAAACTGCAATACTTGGCAGAAAATTGTCAATTAAATTACCAAATCATTCACTTGACAAATTTCATGCTATTTTACCCAATGGCGAATGTCTGAAGACCGATCCTGTGCTAAGTTAATCACTGGGAATTTAATTCGGCTGAGTGAGTTGGTTGTCTATGTTGACAGACATCTCGCCGAATCGAAGTCTCTACACCATCTGCATAAAGCGAGATACTTCCATGTCTATCTATGTAGGCAACCTATCCTACGACGTCACCCAAGAAGACCTTAGCCAAGTTTTTGCCGAATACGGAACTGTTAAGCGGGTTCAGCTACCCACTGACCGCGAGACAGGTCGCCCGCGTGGCTTTGGTTTTGTGGAAATGGAAACTGAAGCTGAAGAAACGGCTGCCATTGAAGCTCTAGATGGAGCGGAGTGGATGGGTCGGGATTTAAAAGTTAACAAAGCCAAACCCCGTGAAGATACAAGACCATCTGGCGGCGGCGGCGGTAATCGCAGACCCAGTAGTGGTGGCTTCTCTCGACGCTACTAAGTTTTAAGACAAAAACATTAACAAGCCTAGTCTCCAGCAGATTGACACTTCCACTGCTTAACGCTGTTTTTCTTTTTTATATATAGAATGAGCGTTCTAGCAGTGGATTTTTATTTAAAAGTGCCGACGTTTCTAAAATACTTAATTGTTAGCCCGTCCTGGCATTTTTGTTGACACAGGTAGTAAGTAGTGCTGATTTAATAATATTTTGACGGTTTGTAGAAGCTTTTCGGTCGGAAAGTCCCTACTCCTTCAATTAACATTGACAGCATAGGGGGTGAAAGCCAATTGAATCGACTACCCCAAACACCAAAACCTACTAAGTAGATGGATCTAATATTTGTAGGATGGGTAGAGCATAAGCGTAGGCGCGTTCATGCCGTAAGGCTTTAGCCTTCAAGGGAGAGTAACCCATCAAACCCATTTCAGTGTTGGGTAACGTTACCTCAACCATTCCCTACCTCATATGTTTAGTTTAATTATGTCTACCTACTTAAGTAAGTGGGATTAATTATTTCAGGACTTACGCAACAGCACCACATCTGAGGGCAACCACAGGGGGATTGCCCCTACAAAATGCTATATGTATAAGCTTTGCGTAAGTCCTGATTTGTAGGATGGGTAGAGCATAAGCGAAACCAATGCAGGTGTTGGGATTTCCTCCGTCAAGCCAACCTACAAATATCTTCAATTTAATTGCATTCGCTTACTTACCAGTCGTTAATTAAGTCAGTCAGAACGGGGTGGTAACTCGGAGGGCGAGAGCGAACCAGGCTCGCTGGGTGTGGGTGAACCGGCGGCGGGGGTGGCAGGGGTACCGGCGGCGGGAGTGGCAGGAGTACCGGCGGCAGGAGTACTAACAGCAGGGGTACCAGCGCCAGAAGCCTCTGGGGAACCAGTATTAGAGGTCGCGGCGGGTGCCCCAGAGGCTCCGGGAGGGGGAGCTGGGGGTAGCGGCGGTGGGACGAGTGGAGCCGGGGCTAAGGCAGGTGGAGTAGGGACTAGGGCAGGTGGAGCCGGGACTAAGGCAGGTGGAGCCGGTGGGGGCGGCGGTTCAAAAGTTTCAATTGTAACTGCTCTGCTAATTTGTTCGCCAGAGGCATTGGTGACTTGCAGCGTAATCGTTTCACTACCCGGTTTTTGACTGAGAGTATAGGGGATACTGCCTTGAGCTGGAACCGTACCGGGTGCCGGAAGCAGCTCAACCTTAATATCGTTGCCGCCTTCTACTTTCCAAGATATTTTAATAATTGCACCGGGTTTTGCCTGATTGACTGGAACAATATATTTTGGTAAAGCTTCTTGATTGTTGATTTGAAAATTAACAATTCTAGAAGGTTGAGCTTTAATTTTAATCGCATCCGTCTTTTTAGAATCTGATGGTTCCGGTTGTCCTGTATTGGGAACGACCATCAATTCAAAGATGTAGTCTCCAGGTTTGCGAGCATCTGTAGGCACATTTTTGCAGATTAGCGCTGCGTCGGCGGTACAGTATTTTGCCAAACCAGTTGCAACACCTTTGCTGAAGTCAAACCGCTTCAATACACTATTCACCGCACCGTCAGGCGATCGCCCGATCAACTGCAACTCTTTGATCTGCTCTGGATTGACAACTCTCCAATTGAGGCGAATTTTATTTTCATCGCTGACTTTTTTATTGGCATTGGTGGGGTTGCCAGGAACCTCTGCATAAATAGGTTTTGTAGAGGAAAACTCGATAATCTTCGGGGGAGGCTCCGGTTCAATTTTGATCGGACTGGTCTTCAGGGTGTCCGATGCGGCATCTTTTCCCTTTTTCGAGAATACTTTCAGTTCAAAAACATAGTCACCGGCTTTGCGGGCATCTGTACGCACATTTTTGCAGATTAAAACCTGCCGAATCGCACAAAATGACTTGAGTTGCTCTGGAACACCCTGGCGGAAATCGTAAGAAATTGGTTCAACGGTAGCCGTTCCGTCAGGCGATTGCCCGGTGAGCAAGAGCGACTGTATCTGATTTGGGTGGCGAATTTGCCAACTCAGACGAATTAAGTCGCCTTCAGAGGCTTGATAGAGAGGGTCTTCAGAGCTAAATTGCAGAATTTTTGGTGGCGGCTTTGGCTTAAAGAATAGCAACCAAATCAGGAAAGCGATCGCTACCAGAATTCCTATAGAAAGCAGCAATACCAGCAGGAACTGCCACCAAGGACGGGGTTCCCAATACAGCGTCCCCTGAGGTACATCATTAATCAGCGGTAACTGCTGCGTATCTTCAACTTCAACGCCGAAGCCGATCAACCGTCCTCCCCCGTACAGAGGACGACGCCACCACTTGAGCGGTTTTACCTGAACTTCGGCGATCGCTAAAGAAAAAGGCGCTATCCGCACCAGGGAAGGCGACACCGTGTAAGAACACACATCCTCCTCATCCAAACTTTTGGCGCGCAAGATCACCTCGCGCGAGGTGTTGCCCCCATTATTTAATCTGAGTTCATACAATCCGGATAGGCGTCTCACCTTACCTACCAGGGTGCGAAATTCTACGGTCAGAAGGTAAGTCGGGAGAATTTCTAGGTAAACGACATCCAGCAGCACCAGGTCTGGATTGTTGACAGAATATAAGCGAACGGTGGGATAGTAAGTTCCTGCCAGCGCGTCCATTGGCGGGTTTAACAGTAGCAGGATTTGCCCCCTGTCTCCGGGGTTGAGGTCTAATCCCGTCGTCGTTGTCACCAGTCCCGGCGACTCTAGCCCTTCCGGATAACGCACGCTAAACCATTTCTCATCCAGATCCGGGCACATCAGCCGAAACCGATCGACTCGGTCAGAGCGGTTGTGTACGTTCACCACAACTTGCAACAGCGAACCGGGTTGGAGACGAGCTGGGACAGCAGAACTGGTGATTGGTACAAGACTAAAGGTGGGGTCGCTAACCCGAATGGCAGTCTCAATCGGCGGTAAAACCTGGAGTCGCGCTTGATGCCGGATCGGGGTATCTTCGGGGTAGTGTTGCGGCGCATCGACTACCAGCAGGTATGGGTAGGTGCCCGGTTTCGTCTCGACTGGCACCTGAAACTGAAAGATCGCCTCGCTGGTAGAGTTGGAACCTAATGCCAGCCGCTGATGGGGAGAAGCACACCACTGACGAAGAGGCTGGGATACTTCATCGACAAAAATATCAATTAAGGCACTTTGATTGCCCTTATTACTCACCGTGATGCATAGATCGAAGGTCGCTCCGGCAACGAGGGCGTAGTCTCCGGAAGGATTTAGGATAACCGCGAGGGGATTACCAGGAGCCAGCGCTTGGTGGATGGTTTGAGGCAACTGCTGACTGCCTCGTTTGGCAGCAAGACGCATCCGATAGCGTAATTCGCCTGCAACTTCCGTCTCCTGTACAAAGCCTTGATCTACCAGATCGTCCAACAGAGCGATCGCTACGTCCTCCCCTGAGCCAGTACGATCTGCCACTTCAGCCAGACTGACTTCTGATTTTTTACGCATCATCCATTGCACGATCTGTCGCTGGGAGTCTGGCAGCGTCAGGACATCAACCATTGTGAGACCACCGGCTTTTTCATCCTGTCTCCCCTGTCTCTCTAAGGAACCAGCATCGAACGGTTGTCTCGTTGTCATTGTTTCCCTCCCCAGAAATAAGGACTGAGGAGACGCGATAAATCGGCGTCTCTACGCGACTGAAAACTCAGTGAGGCGTCCTGCTCAGTTCTCAGTTTTTTTACCTCAGTTTTGTTGGTCGCACTGTAGTTGCGGTAGCCGATCGACACGTTTTAACCTCACCTCAGTATCATCACTACCACTAACTACGAAGATAGAGTTTCCGACCGTTTTGATATCTACACTATTAATATGCCAAGACTGACCAAACGAGAGATCGATTTTTCTGCCTTTTAATTGGGAATCGCGTTTACCTTCAGCAGTCAGAGGCCAAAGCATCACCCGTCCGTCATCCCCTCCACTCGCCAAGTAGCAACCATTGGCGCTCAAGGCTACCGACCGAACTGACTTGCCGCCGTGACCATCTGACCATTCATCCAAAACTTCACAAGGTCCCTGCTCGGCAAGACATTTTTGCATATTCCATAAGGTAATATACCCCTGGTTATCAGCAGTGACTAAAAGATTCGGCTTGTATTCAGCACTATCCAAGCTGACGATGTAATCTTCCTGACCTCCTTGCCGGGGATAGGATACGCGCCCCCACTTATCTTTTGCCAAATTCCAGACTACAAATTGGTTGTAGCGTCCCGCGATCGCTAAGTTTCTATCGGCTTTTCCCACCAATGCTAAAGCATTCACTACAAAATCAAATTTCTTCCCTCGCAGCGGTTGATTGGTAGAGTTAGGATTGTCGAGGTCGCGTTCTATATCCCACACCGCAACCAAACCACTCCCGTGACCGCTCAATAGATAACGCGAGTCTTTGGTGAATTCTAGAGCCAAAACCCGATCGTCTTTTTGGAAAGAGAAAGAATTTATCGGTTGCTTTTCCCCCGATACATTCCACAGCTGGATCTCCCCATTCTCTAAGCCTGCTGCAACCACATTATTGTCTACTGGTTTATACCGGATGACGCGCACGGCTTTACCCGCCTTTCCCACAACCCCAATTTCTTGATTAATCAAAGGATTCACAAAGCCTGAAGTGCGCCATCTGATTGCGGTTTGGTCATTCGAGCCACTGATCAGTTGCTCGCCTAGTCCATTAAATTGCACCGACGTGACAGAAGCTTTGTGACCCCAAAATGGGTTGCCGGGGTTTAGCCACGACAGCGACCAGAGCAGGAAAAGCAGCAATACTAATCCCGCTAACTGCATCCAGATAGGGAGAACCGGCTGGACGAGCAGTTTCAAGATTTGGGTGTCATTGCGGACATCTAAGCGATCATCCGACACAATCGCCCTAACTTCTAAAAGAAATTTTTGGACTGAACCCCACCAGCGCCGCTTCCTCGTACACACCAGCTGCAACTGAGTCGTCTCGCCTGGGTTCAGGTCTACCACTTCAGGGATGACCTGCAAATGGAATCTCCGCTGATCCTCCGCCTCGACTTCGCAACTCACTTGCTGAGTTAAATTGCTGGCATTCTCAAAATTGAGTTTGTAACTTGCGGAGTTAGACTTCCATCTAGGTAGCCAATTCCGCGATGGAGGGATTTGCTGCAAGGCTGGGGTGCAACTGAAATCCATAAATCCCGCAGCAACGATCTTGATTGATCCTGCATTCCTGGATGGGGGACCATTGTGCTGAGTACATTCAACGGTAAAAGGGTATACCTGGCTGGGGGCAAGGGTTGCAATGGGTATTTGGCATAAGAAACTTGTTTCTACCTTGCCCGCTGGTGCAACTTGCAGCCGTCGTTGGGCACTCTCGACTAGCCAAGTCGGCTCTATGCCCACAAAATGTAGCACGACATTGGTGGATAGTTGACTGGGATTGTATACCCAGACTGGTATTTCGACCAAGTCTGTCGGATGAACTACGAATTCTCGGACTGGCAGCTCAACCTGCATGGGGATGGAGCCAGTTCCCTGCTCAATGGCTATTCTGAGAAGTTGTCTTTCTTCTTCCCGCAGTTCCATCGAGAAGATGCGGACTGTGATATTCATTTTGCCAACAAACCCAGGAACGGGCGTGTCAGTAATCGCTACATAAAACTTTGTACTATCTCCAGGGGGCGTTTTGGCGCTAATTCCTGGAGATAGTTTATACCAGGAATTAGCCACACTAGAGTCAGCACCAGCTGCTAGCAGTTCTACTTGAAAAGTAGCAAATTGATTGCTTTCATTTGTAACAGTTACTTCTAAGGAAGCCGGTATCCCTCCCGGTTTGTATCTAAGTAACTGGGTGGATAATTTAGCATTGATGAGACTTTTATTTACCATCAAAAATATACCTTTTTAGCGATAGCAGTCTTATTGAATTGGTGAAAGCTACCTTTTTTTAATGAACCGCGAAAGCGCAAAGAGCGCTAAGGAAGAAAGAGAGAGAGAGAGAGAATTTCATCAACTTATTAAAATTGCTATAGTAGCTAGATAGCTAATGACCTTTATTTGCTAACTGTTACTAGCAGCGAACAAGAACACCGGAAAAAACACCGTCTAGTTTTTGTTTGGAGGATAGAAGATTTTAAAATTGTAATTTGTCAAAAATAGCTTGTTTGACAGAGGGTTTGGCGACGGTTGATGCGGGCTTATCTGCTCTTAATAATTGGGTGAGTTGCCGCCTGCGCCATGCGAAATGCAGAAGGTTAATTCCCAATTCTTGGGCGGTGCGGATAGTTTCTCGCGACAGTAAAAACTTGTCATCCAATCCCCAAGCTGCTGACAAACTGCCAACTACTAAGATAATTCCTCCGCCATAGCCGAGTTGAATGGGCTGTTGATTCAAAGTGGGTAACGCTGCAAACAAGAAAGGCTGTGTCCGCAAGGGATGATTTCGGCTCAGGCGTCTGATATCCTCTAAAGGAGTTCCGAGTTGTTGAGCGATCGCCATGATGCTCTCAATCAGGTCTATGGCATCGGTGGCAGCATCGACTAGCAGGACACCCCCTGTCTCTAAATAATTTTTTAGGGCTTCAAATTCAGGGGTCGTTAAATAGAGTGCCTGACGACCCCTGAAGTAAAGCAGATCATAGCCTAAAGCGGCAAGCGGCAAAGACTTTTCGGTACCCAAAAAGGGAACTTGTCCAATCAGATCCGCTCCCTGTAAGCTGGGGTAAAGTGCAGCAACCGAATTGAGTAAGTAAGAGAGATGGGAAAAACTACGCTCATCGGCAGGTTGCTGCTGCGTCACTTGGGCAACGCGGACAACTGCTTGGGGACGCGATCGCGCGATCGCTCGATAACGCAAATCTAAGCTATTAACCGTCGGAAAAAACACATCCCTAGGATTCTCTAATTCCTCTAACTCGGATCGCAGAAAAATTCGGCACAATTCCACTTCCATTTCACTCGGTGGAGTAGTCTTTTCATCAAGCCGGAAAGTTTCCTTTTCAAATTCACGAGACTCTTTCCGGCGCAATTTTTCCGGATCTACATAACTAATCGCCAGATAAACCATCTGAGGGTTCTCTGTTAGCGTCTCACCCGACACCCGAAATTCAATCGGTTCGGAAACAATAATTGGGTTTCCCGCCAAGTCAATCGCAATTCCCGGCTGAATTTGTACCCAACGTCCATCCCGGAATTGCGGCGCAACTTCCGCTGGTGCCGCAATCAAGCGCACGCCCAAACCGCAGACAATCCCTGGCTGGTTAAGAGACTGATAATGGATATTCTGTCGCTGTCGGTGGTACTCATGCGTCCGACGCCAGCGGTCGGCATTCATCAACAGACCATCAGTAACCTGGAGACGTTCTAAAGGATTAGTCGGTGGTGGAGGAAACATCATTGTTAATAGCTAATTGAAGGATTGTTAATGACTAATTGCTTTTTTTATTACGATTACCCACTCCCGATTACCTCTGCAATATCAAGATCGTAAGTGCAAAAAGCCGGTTTTTCTTGGTCGATGATGTGCCGCACTAATCCTTCATCGACTTGACCAAGTCGGTCAGGTCGCAGGCGTACAATGAAGTGATAGGGACGCCCACCGCCCAGCATGGAGTCTTCGCCAAGGCGCGTTTCCCCTAAAAGGAAACCTTGACCAAAGATTTCTTCAATACTAATGTGCTTATCAGCTTCTTCGGGTAGATGATCGTCGAGGGGCAAGTCTGTATAGAGATGTAGATAGAGCCGCAACCCCCGTCGCGTCCCACGCCAGCGATAAAGTTCCACCGCCTGACGAATCAGATATCGCTGCCGATTCAGACTCCACCGGGGGTCCATCGGCCATGCTACCCAGTGGGCAAGAAAGGGTAGCAGCGTCGTCGGCGCAGTCAAGGGATCTAAATAAGCCCACAGAAGATCCATCGACTGCACTGCGGGTTCAAAAGTCTCCTCAAAAATCTTCAAAAAGCGACCAATAAAGTCTACTTCCCGATAGAGACTGGGCAAAAAATCTAGGTAGAGACTGCGGGGACGTACATAGAGGTTGAAGGCTGCGGATTCGAGCAGTTGCCTGCCTGGTATGGCAAGCCCCCCAGTTCCTGCTTGCTCTGTGTAGTACACATAAAGGCGGCTATGATAATCGACGACTAGGGTTTCACCCGACTCTAAAGACTGGTTATTCTCAAAGAAATTGGCTGGGATTTGGAAATATAACACAGCATCCATCTGCTGACCTGGAGCAATTTCATGACCCTCCATGCCAATGCGACACCACTGGCTGAGGAAGTTGCCCTCAAGTTGCAGGTTAACCTGTAGGATTCGGGTTCCCAGGTTTTTTAGCTGTACCACCATTTCACTCGGTTCGCCTGGATACACAAGCAATTGATTGCTCGTCATGCCTTCGGTACTGACACTGCCACTGAGTGCCAGCGCATTGGCAGTGCTACTCGCCCCCACTGGCTGAACTGCCTCGGCAAGCTGCATGGGGGTGAGTGTCAGGTGTAAGATTTTACCGTGCGACGTGCTTTGAGTCATAGTCAGTGGTGAGTGCTGAAAATCAGGAGTGAGGGAGGAGGACTGAATGAGGAATCAGAAAGTGAAAAGCCACAGCAGTCAAAAATCTAGAATAACTGATACTACTTTCTCATTCTCTTCACCCTTGCACTCAGTCCTCAGCCCTCATCCCTGTGTCCTTTATTGAATCAGGTTGACGACATGACCAGAGCGCAGGCGAGGTCAAAAATCTAGAATAACTGATACTACTTTCTCATTCTCTTCACCCTTGCACTCAGTCCTCAGCCCTCAGCCCTCATCCCTCATCCCTGTGTCCTTTATTGAATCAGGTTGACGACATGACCGGAGCGCAGGCGAGGTCAAAAATCTAGAATAACTGATACTACTTTCTCATTCTCTTCACCCTTGCACTCAGTCCTCAGCCCTCATCCCTGTGTCCTTTATTGAATCAGGTTGACGACATGACCGGAGCGCAGGCGAGTGTTCAGCCAGGAACAGACTAACCCTAAAGGACCGGGATCGATGACCGGATTTTGAGGCAGTGTTCGTACCCAGGTTTGTTCCTGCTGACGCAACTCAAACAGCTGCACCACACCTAAATAGCGAACGCCTGGAATTTGCTGGAATAAGGTGACGATGTCTGAAGGATAAAGGGGGCGTCCGAAAGGCCAACCTTTCCCATCCATCCCGCCAGTAAGCGGGTTGAGGAAGCGGTACAGGGCTACCCGTAATTTCAGAAGAATTTCTTCTTGGGCGCGGGGGTTGTTGTACTCTGGCTCTAGTGCCACTTCAGTTTGAACGGACACTCCGATATATTCGGGTGCTTGCAGACGCACTTGCACTCCCAGCAGTCGTCGCTCATTCAGGTAAGCATGGATTTGCTCGCTCAGTTGAGGGCTGAGGGAAAATAGGTCTGGGTGAATGCCTTCCCCCCGCGCGATCGCATCCGTATTCGCCTGGGGCACCAGCATCAGTCGGACGGTTCCGGCTTCGCTACTATCGGTAGGAGTCAGACAACGGGCACGAGCCACGCCACCGCCTGCTGCCTGTAGTGCCAGTACCTCAAAATCTTCGGGGGTGACGGCGCGATCGCGGGTGCGGAGCATTGCTGGCACTCGGATGACGGCGTCTTCCAAGGATTCGGCGTCGGCACCGTTGCGGGCGGGGATATGGTTAATGACTCTGGCAACGTAGGGGACTGCTGACTTGGGGATGGTAATGGTTCCTCGTTGAACATTGCCTTTTCGACCTCCTCCCGTGCGGTAGGCGACCATGCGAATCGCGGAGCCTTTAGGCGGCACTGCACCATATTGACGCTCTAGCGATCGCACTTCTTCGGGACGGGGACTGGCATTCAGCAGGCGATCGCTCACCAGGTTCTGCATCTGCGTTCTCGCACGCAACTGCGTCTGCTGCTGGAGTTGGGCGGGTTCTCGAATCAGGGGACCAAACTGAACCATCCCAGTCCGCGAGTCAATCGTGTAGTGAAGATCCTGGGGGCCAGAATCGGCAAAGTCATTGACTTCTGTCCATATTTGAGGCAAGGCTCCAGGCGGACTCACCAGAATGTATTCATCTTCCCGCCGTGTCAAAATAGGAACGCCTTGCAATTGGAAAGTTTGACCGGGCGTACCGTCGCTTTCTCCCAAAAGTTCATTTCTAACCTGTTCGCATTGAGAAGCGAGGACAGTACCACCAATCGCCCTCGCCGACAAACTCACAATGCGCGGGGAACTACTGTAACCCGGTTGCGTAGGGTCGATGTGACTATAAACGCAGCGCAGCCAGCGACCCTGGTAGGTGAGGAAGTGGCTCACCGGCCAGCGTTGGGGCAGATGTAGCACGACATCCCCACTCTGAAGGGGATTGCTCCCAGTACGGGCGAATTCGCTGAAACTAAATCCTTTAGTGCCATCGTCGGCTTCCTGCAACAAAACTGGCTGCCAGTACGCGCCATTCCAAGCTTCCCAGCGGCGAGGAGGCGCGTCGGGATTAATGCCGGTGGATGTCGCCACTTCTCCTTTAAACTTGACTGCCAAAACATTCCCTTCGCATTCGTCCTCCGGGTCGAATACCAGATAAAAGCAATTTCCCGACTGGGGTTGCTCATCAAAAAAGGCTAATTCTCTACCCATCCACTCACCGTCAGGGCGCAAAGTCCAAAGGTTCGTGAAGCGATCGCGCAACATTTGGGGAGTATCTTCAACCGTCTGAGCCGTTAGAAAATGTCGGATACTCGGCTTGCCAATCACCAGCGGCTGGTTGGTACTGAAGACAATCGCTTGCTCAGTTTCTGTCCTGACGGTGGCAATTTCCACCCCAGATGGAATCGTATACGGTTCGGGCAAAGCAGCACTCAGATAAAAAGTCAAGTCTGTCTGAGCTGGAACTGGAGCTTGCAGGCGCACCCCTAATAACTCTAAAAAAGCAACGTAGTTGCGACGGGGAACTTGATTGAACCGCAGCAACATTTGGTCAGTCAGCCACGCAAATAGCTCAATCAGCGTGATGCCTGGATCGCTAGGGTTATAATTCGTCCACTCCGGACAATAGCGAGGAATTCGCAGAATGCACTCATCTACTAAATCTTTGAATGTCCGATCATCTAAATCGGACTTCGGTAACTTGGGTAAAAAATCAAAGTCCATTATTAATAAATAATAGGTAACTGGGAATTGGTAATTAGTAATTGGGCAAAAGTTGTAGAGATGCGATAAATCAGGTTTGAATTTTGAATTAAAGAATTCTCTTCTTACTCAAAACCCTCCTTAACCATTACTCCTCTTTGCCGTTCAGGTAAAAAGGATAGACCAAGCTAAGAGCATCATAAGTGCCCTTAGGGTGGTATTCCACAATAATATCCACCCGACCTCGGATGGGATCGGGATCGGTACGCACCAGATCGATGACAATGCGCGGCTCCCACATTTCTAGAGCTTCTTGTACGTGCAAACGCAACAGCAGAAGGGTTTGGGTATTCATGGGCGCAAAGACCATTTCCGATAAGCGCGACCCAAAATTGGGTCGATACACCCTTTCTCCAATTTCAGTCCGCAGGATAATCCGAATAGATTCTTCGATATTCCGTTCTGCGGAACTGAGTTGAAGCCCTCCCTGTACGTTCACCCGTAGTGGGAAAGACCATCCCGTACCCAAGTGGCGGCGCTGCTTATCCGATCCTTCTGGCATAAAAGTGACTCTGTGCCTAGTATCGCAGCCACTTTACTAAAGCTGAAAGTCCCAGACTATTCGCCAAAAGTCGAGTTATCCCGGCGCTGGCTTTAGCCTAGGTTCTAGGTGCGGTGCCCTTCTACCCCAAAGCGGGTTGTAGCCGAAGAAAGTCTTGGCTTTGAAGAAAGTGAAAGATTCCTCAAACTATCAGCTTTTAGATGCAATTAAATTGAAGATTTTCGTAGGGAATGGGAGCCACCCCCGTGCAGATTGTGTTTCCCGCGTTGAGAGGCGTGGCGTTTGACGTAGGAAACCCAACATCTGGATGGGTTACGCGATCGCTAACCCAATCCTAATAATAATTCCACCTCCTTAATTGCTAATTAAGGGATAACTAATACTGTGACGCCTGTGGCAATAACAGGTAAAGAAATGGGAACTGGAGGCACAGTAGGAGTCACTCCCACAGCCATTGTGCCCATATGCGCCACTGGACGTCCGCAAGCCAGGACGGTGACAGAACAAGGCATAGCGAGAACACCGCCAGCAATCGACGGGCCAGCGACAGCATCTCCCATACAAGCGATAGGTCGCCCCATAACTAGCACGGTTGGTGCCCCAGGTCCAATAATGGGACTACCACTAGCGACATCGCCTAGTACGGCTACTGGTAACATTGACTTCCTTAATTGTTAATCGAAGACTGGCTAATTGTGTACCACCTTCGTATGGTTAGGCATTAGCCATTGGTCGCGATCGCTATTTCTTCTTTGCCACCCGCAATTGTTAACAATTCAGCCGAATCAGCGGCGCGGTCATACTGGCTGTGGCAGCTGCCATAATCGCCACCGCCGCACCTGCTTGCAGGTTCAACGCTGCGGCAGACTGCACGCTCACAGCACCGCCAGATTGCAGCGACAAAGCCGCACCAGATTTCATAGTGGCAGCACCCCCAGACTTCAAGTCTAAGATTCCGCCTGCTTGAGCGCTTAATTTGGCTGCGGTTTGAAATTCTATGCCAGCAGGTGCCAGTTTTATACTGCTAGGACCTGATTGCAGCAGAATTTCCAATGGTGCTGAAATACTCACTTTTTGCACTGCCTGCATCGTGATGGTATTAGTCGTGTCATTCATCAGCAACTTCTGACCGCCAGTGGTTGTAATATCCAGCCTCTTATTGAGATCGTCAATTAATATCTTATGACCGCCTTTAGTTTTAATTTCGATCTTCTTATTTTGATCGTCTAGGCGTACATAATGACCGTCAGTGGTTTTAATTTCCACAAACTTTTCGCTGTCATTCATGTGACATTTATGAGCGCCTATCGTCTCAATATAGAAGCCAGCCTTACTGGTATCTTTATCTTCTTCCACAAACTGAAATTTATGCCCGGTACGGGTTTTAAACGTCCGCAGCCGGACTTTTCCCTCACCTGAAATTGTATTATTCACATCTTCCGGCGGTGCATCTTTACCATTCCAGACTCCGCCAATGACGTAGGGGCGATGGATATCGCCGTGTTCAAAGGCAACTAATACCTCGTCGTTGACCTCTGGCAGACAGTCAAAACCGCGATTTACACCAGCTCCTGCCCCCACCACTCTTGCCCAGTTACTTTCGTGTTCCTCTGTTAAAGTGGGGAATTTTACTCTAACTCGACCCCATTTTTTGGGATCTTTGTTATTGGTGACAATCCCCACTAACAACGTTTGTCCGGCTTGAAGATGGGTTCGGGGAGACAAGGTTGCTAGAAGATCGTCTCCCCGCAATCCCCGCACGCTAAATTCGGTAGTATAGAACCGTTCCTGGTAGACGTGACGGGTTGTCGTGACGTAATACTTGCCGCTGTATTTTCCCATACTTGCCAAGTTTATGACCCGTCCCGGTCGAATTCGAGGATCGCCCTCAGCCTTGGCATCAGCGTAGACAAATTCCCCCGATAATTCGTTATACAAAGCTTGCGCGATCGCGTCTGATTCTGCCTGAGAAGAGACTGGCTGATCGACAACAATCATCTTGGGGGTACTGCTAAAGCTAGTGCTAGTCGCTTTGCCCTTACCTTGTTTAGTATCGGTAATGACCTGTGTTGTTTGACTACTTTTAGTAGATGCAATCACCTGTTTACTTTTATAATCCCAAGCTCTCACTTCAACAGAATCTACCTGTTCTGCACTTGTCACCCGAACCTGGAAACTATGTATTTCTTGCAACCACTTGAGAGCCAAAGAATCACCCGCCACCGGCTTGCGGAAGTGCAGTTTCCCATCTTGCACAAACAACTCAAAGCCGTTCCGAGCTGCCCGTTCTCGCAAGAATTCCATGTTGGTTTGATTTTCTTGGAAAATATAGCCAACTGGATCGCCAAAGCCATAAGGACCCCCGCTTTCGTCAATGGTGCCCGCTGTAATCCCCAATTCACCGATAATCTGCCGAACAATGTCAGTATCGGTCATGTTTTGGAAAGAGCGGTTGTAGCGTCCCCGATGTAGGCGGTGGGAAACGTCATACCCGCGAATCACGACCGGAGCTTGAGAGCCACTGGTAAAGTGGGTTTCAATTGCCGTAATCTCGCCATTCAGGATGTTACCTTGCTGTGTATCGTCAAAATCAGCATCTTCTGTAGTGCTGGATTTAAAACCAATCTGGACGGATTTCCCAATTGTTAATAAGTTTTCGTAGCGCCAAAGTTCTTCTCCTTCGCGCCCCGGAAAGTAGTCGTTCCGGATGATTAGGGTAAACATGGCTGGGAGATGGAGGCTTTCTTCCACGGAGATTTGAAGAATATCTTCCATCAAACTCCCAGGAGCATCATCTCCATCAATCTTTATTTGGGGATGGGATATGTAGCGGGCTGTATTCTCTGGCATTTGTAGGCAACACGTAAATGATTTTAGATTCTAAATTTTAGATTTTGGATTAAAGGCTAACTGGCAATTTTTTTAATCTTTGGTATTTGAATAGGGGCATTCTACACGCTGATGATTGCCCAATTGTCGAAAGTATCTATAAACCCGCGCAGACATTAATCTCAGGACTTAGGCAAAGCTTATACATATAGCGTTTTGTAGGGGCAATCCCCCTGTGGTTGCCCTCAGATGTGGTGATGTGCGGCGAGTCCTGATCTAAAATCTAAATTCAAAATTTAGAACGAGAGTTTCAGCTAGTTTAGAAGAAACTCTACGCGATCGCCCATTCTCCAAAGGTCGAACTACAATTCTTTTTCTAACCATTCTGGTTCCGCGCCACCAAACAAATGATTACCACTCATGTCGCCTTTCGAGTCTTGCTGTCTCGACTCTCCCCGACGCGATTCACACTAGAAGGAGCTTCCGGAGAGCCTGGGGGGATAAGTACATCTACCTCGTGGAGGGTCAGGCTAGCTGAAGCCCGCACTGGAGTGCCATCAGGTAGAAACATGGTCAGTTCGTAGCTGAGTGATTGCACAAAGCAACGCAGGTATTCTTGGGCACCCCAGGTAAATACATAGACGGGCGGGACATCTTGACCATCGGCAAACTCAACAGCTTTTTTCAATTTGTTGATGTACCAGAGGACGCTGGTGCCTTCTTCATAGGTATCAAACAGAATCTCTGAGATGGTGAGCTTGTAAGGATCTATACTTTGGAAGCTGACTTTCGGCAGTCCTTTAGCAGTACGTGCGCCTTGAGGGGAATTGATTTGAACACTCCGGCTGAAGGAAAGTTTGGTGGGGTTGAACATGAACTCAATGGTGTCCACACCCTGCGCTGGAACCTTTGGAATAAGTTTTGCTTTGACCAGACGAGTGGTTGACATATCATTCTCCTTAATAATGGCAGTGACTTTACCAGGGCAGGCGTCCTGAATAGTTGTTTCCTCGACGCTCTCGCTCTATTTCCAACCGTTGCCGTATAAAACTATAGACCTCACGAGCTAGAATTTCTAAGTTGTCAGCGGCTTCCTCCGGTGAGGAATCATCAACGCTAGACAAGCTTTGATCGATTGCTCCTACTTGGCTATCAGCCTCCCCCATCAACTGTATAAGAGCTTCCATTCCAGAGGCTGATGTGCGACGCGAGGGCATGGAATATGTCTGAATAACATTGCCCAAACTATTGTTTTGTTGGGAATTTATCATGGGCTGGGAAATATTTGATTGGGAGCTGTTGTAGTCGGATGCTTTGGAAACTATCGGCTTTGGCGCTGCATCCCACGTCCTCGGTTCTGAGAGGGGTTGTACAACTATCGATTCGCTTGCTTTAGGTGTACTCTCGCCTAGTAATTCAAAAATACTTGACCAAGATGTTGGTATCTCTCTGGTGTTCGTAGAACTGTTTGCAGAAGGTAGAGTCTCAGAGGGAGAGGAAAGGGAAGAAGTTGCTGCTTGCACTTGTTCTATGCTGCTTGGAAATGCTGTAGCTTCTTGATTTTTCTTCCATGACTCTTCTGGCATTCTCTGGATAGGAATAGACTGCTCCGAAGCAGGCGAGAAGTTTGAGGTAATCGGTGCAAGGAAGGATGCCTCAACCTTCTTGCTTCCTGTGTCTGAAAATGGGGAAGCAAGAAGGTTGGATTGTTGAGCTAGAGGGCTGAGAATGGATAGATTTGTCAGCACTTGAGGTAATTGAGGCAGTTCTTCTCTCTCCTCAAGCGGCTCTGTTTCCACCAGAGGTTGTATAACGGTGGGTTCTGTAATTTGTGTGCTTTGGGGCACCTGTACAGGGGGATTGGCAGAGGATGTGGAAGCGATCGCATCTTCTGCCAATCCTGTCAATTTTTTACTTGCCGATTCGGTTGCTAATTTCGCTTGGATTACCGTAGTGTCTGACGTTGTTGTACTTTCAGGCACTTGTATGGAATCGGTGATGGAAGCGATCGCATCTTTTGCCAATCCAGTCAAATCTTCACTTGCCGATTCGGTTGCTAATTTCGCTTGCACAATCGCGTCTGGCGTTGTTGTACTTTCAGGCACCTGTATAGAATTGGTGGAAGCGATCGCATCTTTTGCCAACCTTGTCAAATCTTTACTTGCCGATTCGGTTGCTAATTTCGCTTGGATTACCGTAGTGTCTGGCGTTGTTGTACTTTCAGGCACCTGTATGGAATTGGTGGAAGCGATCGCATCTTTTGCCAACCTTGTCAAATCTTCACTTGCCGATTCGGTTGCTAATTTCGCTTGGATTACCGTAGTGTCTGACGTTGTTGTACTTTCAGGCACTTGTATGGAATCGGTGGTGGAAGCGATCGCATCTTGTGCCAATCCAGTCAAATCTTCACTTGCCGATTCGGTTGCTAATTTCGCTTGCACAATCGCGTCTGGCGTTGTTGTACTTTCAGGCACCTGTATAGAATTGGTGGAAGCGATCGCATCTTGTGCCAATCCAGTCAAATCTTCACTTGCCGATTCGGTTGCTAATTTCGCTTGCACAATCGCGTCTGGCGTTGTTGTACTTTCAGGCACCTGTATAGAATTGGTGGAAGAAGCGATCGCATCCTCCGTCTTTTGCGACAGTGGGGGTTCATCTGGTTCTGTGGCTACTGAAAGCACAGGTGCCTTTTGAACTAGCGATTCTACGTTTGTTGCAGGGGCTATGCTGTCCGAACGGTCAACTGTTATCTTATCGGAAGCGATCGCTGGCATTTCAACTGATTCTGCCTCTGTAACCGCAGAAAATGACATTGGCGACTCAATCGGTTCCGTAACATTTGATAACGTAGCTTCTCTGTGGTTTGCTGCTTCTGTTTCCGACAGGGGTTGTACAACAACTCGATCTGTAGTGACTTCCGGCACAGTGTTGGAAGTGGTCAAATTAGAGACTGCGGTTAATTCGCTCACTGCTGAAGTAAGTTCTAACTCTGTCTCTGGTGGCACCGATGCAACTTGTGGTGCAGTTAACGGCTGAGGCATTTGTGCCTTTTGAACTTGCAGTTCAGCTTGTAATAGCGGTTGTTCTACCGTTGGTTCGATGACGGCTGGATCTGGCTGCACAGATGAAGGCATAGTGGGCGAGGACGAGTCAGCCAGAGCGTTTTTCACCTGGCTCATCTGTTCTGGTGCTGTAATAAATGACGTGAGTTCCTCAATCGCTGATGCCCTTTGAACTTGTGGTTCTGTATCCGAAAGAGTTTGTCCTAAAGTTGGTTGGCTAGCAATTGTCTCTGGCGGTGCTGATGCTACATTTGGTGCTATTTGTTCGTCAATCGCTGGTGCCCTTTGAACTTGTGATTCTGTATCCAAAAAGGCTTGTCCTAACCTTGGTTCGGTTGCGGTTGTCTCTGTTGGCACCGATGAAAGCGTGGTTGAAGAGGGCGAAGTAGCGATCGCGTTAGTTATTTCAGATGTCTGTAGTGCCGTGGGGGTGTCAATTTCGGTTGCCCTTTGAACTTGATGAGGTTCTGTTTGTAACAGCGGTTGTTCCAGTGTTGGTACGGTTGTAAGTGTTTCTAACGGTGCTGATGAAGGCGTGGTTGAAGAGGGTGAAGTAGCGATCGCCTTGCTTATCTCACTTGCTTGTAGTGTCGCGGCTGCATCTGGTGTCGTGGAAGCCTCTATCGCTGCTGTCCTTTGAATTGTGCTGGGTGAGGGCGAAGTAGCGATCGCGTTGCTTATCTCAGATGTCTGTAGTGTCGTGGAAGCGTCAATCGCTGCTGTCCTTTGAACGGATGATTCTGTTTGTAACAGCGGTTGTTCTAGTGTTGGGACGCTTGTGGTTGGATTTGACGGTGCTGATGAAGGCGTGGTTGAAGAGGGCGAAATAGCGATCGCGTTGCTTATCTCACTTGCTTGTAGTGTCTTTGCTGCATCTGGTGTCGTAGAAGCCTCAATCGCCGCTGTCCTTTGAATTGTGCTAGGTGAGGACGAACTAGCGATCGCGTTAGTTATTTCACTTGCTGCTGCAATGGGTGCCGTTTGTTCGTCAATTTCTACTGCCCTTTGAATTTCGTCGGGTTCTGTTTGTAACAGCGGTTGTTCCAGCTTTGGGGCGGTGGCAAGTGTTTCTGTTGGCACCGATGAAGGCGTAGTTGAAGAGGGCGAACTAGCGATCGCGTTAGTTATTTCACTTGCTGCTGCAATGGGTGCCGTTTGTTCGTCAATTTCTACTGCCCTTTGAATTGTGCTAGGTGAGGACGAACTAGCGATCGCGTTAGTTATTTCACTTGCTGCTGCAATGGGTGCCGTTTGTTCGTCAATTTCTACTGCCCTTTGAATTGTGCTAGGTGAGGACGAACTAGCGATCGCCTTAGTTATTTCACTTGCTGCTGCAATGGGTGCCGTTTGTTCGTCAATTTCTGCTGTCCTTTGAATTGTGCTGGGTGAGGGTGAACTAGCGATCGCCTTAGTTATTTCAGATGTCTGTAGTGCCGTGGAAACGTCAATCGCTGCTGCTTTTTGAGCTGGTGGTTCGGTTGCTAAAACGGGTTGTACTAATGTTGGATTGGTTGCCCGCATGACTGGCAAAGCAGCATCTGCCGAGATCGGTGCGGCGTCAACATCGACCGATTCACTTAATTGTGAGTCTTGGGATTCTGCAAAAAAGGGTGAATTCTTGAAAGGATTATCCGGCGGAAATTCATCCGACATTTCCTCAGAGAAAAAACCGGAAGGATTGAAAACTGTAATCGATCTCGCTCCTAACGGATGCAAAAATTTAGGATTTAGTAATTTCTGCCCTAACGGATTAGGTGGAAGCAAGGGGTTTTTGATCCCAAGGGGTTCTTGAGGTATCGTTTCTCCATCGGGAAGATTGTTCCTTGTTTCTGTGCCCTCATGTTCCGCCATATTTTTGTTGTATTAATTACTAGGCGAAGTATCCCAAACTATCGCGCCCACCGGAAATTGAAGAACCGCCAGTGCGTGACTTATCAACCTGCAAACCCTCGTATGACAGCGTTAACTCTTCAATCGCCACCGTATTGGAGTCTGCATTTAATGAGGCTGACTTCCAAGCAACAGGAACAGCACCAATTAGAGTCCAACACTGCATTGTTTCACCTGCCGGGTTGAATACTAAAATATTAATGTTACGACGTTCTTTCTTCGGAAGATTATTGCCTTTATTGCGCCCAACATCGCTTAATATTTTACTAATCCAATCCCAAAAAACTAAATCATTGGTGATGCCACGCTTGAGGGTTACGTCTGTAAATTCTGCCTGACCCAGAAAAATTCTCTGTTGATCGTTGACACCGCCTTCATAGTGTTTTTCAGCTTTTATCGTGACACCCAAGCCTTGGCACTCGGTGAAACAGGCAGTAATATTACTTTGAATTTCTACATAGAAGCGATTGGCAGTAACGTAGTTCAGTTCGCGGACGCTAGTGCCATTTTTGTTGTTTCCATTATTGCGACTTGATGTAGACGGCTGTGCTGGTGGCAGTGGGGCGGGCATCAGAAGTATCCTCCGTAGTTTCTACTGCGTTCCCTTTGACGACGTAAATCTTCAAGCATCAATTCATAGACGCGATCGCTCAACTGCCGCAGCAATAAAGGATCGCGCAGAACTTTAGCTGCTGTCTTTGAAACCGCAGTTTGGTTATCTTTAATGTTACTGGGAACTAAAGCCGGTGCGGCGTGCCCAGCCGGACGGGCGCTACTCCCAATGGGTTGTAGATAGGGTTGTGTCCCCAGATTAGCGATCGCGCCGGAAACCGCTGGTCGGGAAGAATACCTGTTCATAAAAAAACCAGAACTTCCTGTTATTTTAGGGCACCCGTTTTTGGCTGATTGCTAGACAAAGGTCTAAATTTAGCTAATAGCTATTCGCCATTAACCTCCAGAAATCTAATCTAGCAGGTGATTATCTAAAAACTATTCTAGCGGTTGCAACGGCACCAGTCCTGCTTTGCTCAGCAGTCGCTGTGCCTCACGAGTTCTTAGCAAATCGGCAAACTTTTGACCGGCAGGGATACGGCGGTTGTCTCCAGAATAAATAACGGTTATGGGATATGCCAAAGGGTAGGTGCTATTCTTGAAAAATTCCCTGTTAGGACGATAACTTCCTTTATCATCGCAGAGGTCGGTTGTTGGCTCTACTGGCTTCCCATTGTCTTGAATTAACGCCTGTATTGCCGGTTTATTACCATCTTTTAAAGCTAAAGGATAAGCCGAACACTGACCGAAAACTTTGCTAATTGTGCCAAAGGCAATTCCCCCGACTTCATCATCCTCAAAGTCCCGAATCACCTGTCGCAGAGTCTCGAAGGTAGACAGACGCTGAATTTCTGGCTCGAAAGAATTTTTAAACAAAGGACGTGGCTGCTCGCTCTTTTGAATTAATTTTCTAAATAGAGCAATTTGCCGCTGATCTTTGAGAACCCGTTGCTCAAATATTCGTACTGCCTCAGTTTCTTTCGGAATATAGAGTTTTACAGGTAAATCAGGACCTCCTAAATCTTGCCAATTAGTGATTTCGCCAGTGTAAAGCTGACGCAATTGTTCAAAAGTAATTTGACCATTGAGAGCCTGAGGAAGACTTTTATCTCTTTTGGCATAGCTGAAGGCAACAAACACGACCAGCCCATCGTAGGCAACTTCTTTATACTTTAGTTCGCTTGTCAAATTACTCACCAAGCTGGAAATCGCAAAGTCTACTTGTTGCGATCTGACTTTAGCGATCGCTTCCTCTCCAGAAGGCTCAGCTTGATAATTCAACTCTAATTTTGGCTGACGTTCTCTTAGTTTGTCTTCTAAAGTTTTATTCTTCGAGATGAGATTGGCGTGGCGCAATATATAGCTCCACGTTCCGTCTTTTTCCGCTGTGTAAGTAAACTTACCAGCAGGAATACCAGGAATTTCCTTGATGCAACAAACCAGAAAATCATCATCGGCGGCACGATTACCAGCTTGAGACTTCGGAATCAGAAACCAGATCAATATTCCCAACAAAGTCACTCCCAGAACACCCAACAACAGCCAGGGAGGACGACGCTTGGGTTTCTCATTTTCTAGCGGCGCTGTGTCTAAAACTACAAGATCGACTGGTTTCTCCGGCGGCAGTTTCAACAGTGCCTGTCGTGCTTCCTCAGCACTCTCAAAACTGACATCTAGCCCTAAAAGGCGAAAAATGAACATTTTGAGGTGAGGTTCCACCACAGGCCATTGCTGCTCATCCTTAGGGTCAAGAAGCTGACCGGAAACGGGGTCAGTAGAGCGTCCTACTAACAGGTAAAAAGCCACGTATCCCAAAGCTACTAAGTCTTGGGCATCTGTAGGGATAATGGTTTGGGCAGTTGGCAGGTCGAACAGACGTTCCCAAAGCGCCAAATCACACACATGGATAAAAAATTTCTGGTCGTCTGCCACCATGAGCAGGCTATCTAAACTAATATTGCCGTGAGCGATTCCCTGCTGCACCTGACCGGAGGGCAGACTGAACTTTTGACCGTGGAGAAACTCTAGGGTTTGTAGGACTTGGTTGAGGACTTGGCGCACTTGCCGACTGGTCATCGAACCATTGGCGGCAAGGCAGGCGTTTAGAGTTGGATGCGTATCTAAATTGCTAGTAGTAACGAGGTAGCAGCGTTCCTCAATCGGGTCAGAAATGGCGTCCCAAGGGTGACGCAAGCGAACATCTTGGACTCTTCCATCTGCTAGACTCAAACCCGCTGCTAACTCGAAGGTTTGCTGACGCAGGCGAGTTTCTTCCTCGTTGAAACAACGGTTGGGAAGTAGGTACTCTTTAATCACAACTGGCTGCTGATCGGCAACCTGAATTCCCTTGTACAGTCGCCCCATTCCCCGGCGTCCCAGCAAGCCTTCGATTCGATATCTTCCCCGACGCCCCCGGATTTCACTTTTATCGGCTAAGGTGGCTGGGAAACTACATTCCGAGCAATATTTAGCTGTCGGATCTTGCTGAACCGTTTGTAGCGGCAAGGTACAGCTTAAGGCTTCACTATACTTGCAACGGTACTGTCTGTAGAGGTGGTCAACCCCCTGAACTTGCGTGGTAAATTGAGGCGGCGGTACTTCTGTTGGGTCTGATTGGGAAGTTGCTTCCTCTGGCGTTAGGGGATCGAGTTCGGTTTTGATTTCATCAACGACAGGTGCAATCCATTCGTATCGACTCAACCAACCGTATTGGTACAGTCTAAAATTGGGGGGGTTCCTCCTCAGAAACTCCCTCAGAATAATTTTGGGAATGTTTGTCAGTGCCACCGAAAATTCTCCGGATAAGCGATAGGTGGATGGTAAAGTAACATTGATTTAGCGCACTTGGAATATACAGCTATGGCAACAGAGGAAGTAATAAAACTTTTCAGAGCTGTTCAAACTGACCCCGCCTTACGGGAGAAGCTCAACTCTGCACCCGACTTGGAAACATTAGTCAAGATGGCTGAAGAATGTGGCTATAACTTTACAGTTGAAGAATGGAAAGATACAACCGGATTTAAGGTAGAAGAGTTGGAAGGGGAATTGTCGGAAATCCCTGGGTTATAAGTTTAATCAGCACTAGAGAACAAAAGCGCGATCGCCTTCTCATTTCACACCCAGCCTTTCACTTCAGCATCGGTGAGAGGTCTTTCCAGCTTGACATATTCGCTTTTTGCTGCTTGCAAAATGTGTTGCATCCCTACCGACTCATTGGCGTCTGCGGCGATAAAGGCTGCATTTAGGGCAATATTGCGAATGTTTCCACCGGCGACACTTAGCCGTGCCAGCTTCACGGGATCTAGCCCTTCAGTAGGCGTTTCTGTCGGGAAGATGCGCTGCCAAATCTCAGCTCTTTGGGTGGCATCGGGGAATGGAAACTGAACGATAAAACGAATGCGGCGCAGAAATGCCTGATCGAGAGAACCTTTTAAATTAGTCGTCAAAATTGCTAAGCCTCGGTACGCTTCCATGCGTTGTAGCAGGTAGGCAACTTCAATATTGGCATGGCGATCGTGGCTGTCTTTCACCTCAGAACGCTTGCCAAATAGGGCGTCAGCTTCGTCGAACAGCAGAATTGCTCCCCCAGCTTCTGCTGCATCAAATACGCGCCGCAGGTTCTTTTCTGTCTCCCCGATATACTTACTGACGACAGAACTTAGGTCGATGCGATAAAGGTCTAGCCGCAATTCTCCAGCCAGTACATCTGCTGCCATTGTTTTGCCAGTGCCGCTACCTCCCGCAAATAAGGCACTGATGCCCAAGCCGCGTCCGCCTTTGCCGCCAAATCCCCAGCTTTCGTACACTTTGGCACGTTGCCGAACGTGGGCGGCAACGTCGCGCAACACCTGTCGCTGTGCTTCTGGCAAGACCAGCTCATCCCAACTGGCTCCAGGGATGATGGGTTGAGCCAGGTCATTGAGTCTCTGACGGGCTTGTGAGCGACAGGTATCCCACAAGAGAGTGCTGAGAGTTTCTTGAGGAGGGAGGAGGGAGGGCTGAGGACTGAGGGCTGAGGACTGAGGGCTGAGGAGGGAGGAGGGAGGAGGGAGGACTGAGGACTGAGGGCTGGGGGCTGAGGAGGGAGGACTGGGGAGGGAGGAGGGAGGACTGGGGAGGGAGGACTGAGGAGGGAGGACTGAGGACTGAGGACTGAGGACTGAGGAATGAGGACTGAGGACTGAGGATTTAGGACTGAGGACTGAGGATTTAGGACTGAGGACTGAGGAATGAGGACTGAGGACTGAGGATTTAGGACTGAGGACTAGGAATGAGGATTTAGGACTGA